>JBLMYE010000110.1:0-3320 GCA_050258115.1 Deltaproteobacteria bacterium
CCTAAGCCCTTGGCTCGACTAATAAAAGAGCCGAAAAAAGCGGATTCTCAGGCCGAAAAAGTGGGACACCAAAGTGGGACACCTCAGGGCAATAGCTTAACGCAACGACGCCGATCCGACACCGTCGCCGACGTCGCGCGTGCGATATCACCTTCCGGGAATACGTGAAGTAGTCGCGGCGCGTTGATGTATCTGGCTGTTCAGCACCACGCTTTCCTAGGGCCGGCGGCAACCCGTTGCCGTCTTAGCGTTCCGCCGTAAAGGGGCTCGGGAACCATGAGAGCCGACCTGATGCTGGAGTTAACCCGCGAGCGGCAGATGGCGAAGCCAGCTGGTGCGCGTCGGGTGCAGCAACGGGTTAGGCCATGCCTCACTACTCCGGGAGTTCGGGTATAGCGTACTTGCCATTGGGGCCGGGTGGGCGCTTGATGAGCTTGTGCTTCTTGAGCAGCGTGACCATTCGCTTCAATCGGCACGCGGAGCCAACAAGAATGCGTTGAATCTGTTGCTCCGATTGCGGCCCTTTGTCACGTATGGCCTGGAGCACGCGGAGGCCGTAGTTTTGGTACTTCTCCGCGGCGTTAGTGGAGTGGCAGTCCTGATGAAAGGCATTACCACTCTCGGAGAAAGGCAACTGGCCGAGCTGGTCGCGCATGAACGCTTCCAATTCTGCCATCCCAATGTACTCGTGCCGGTTCAGGTGTCCAATGTCGGAAAGCAGCCAAACAGGCGCCTTGCCCTTCGACTTGCGTTTGCGGAAGGTAATAAATATCTGCTCCTCGGCCTTGATTGACAAGGCGTAGCCGAGCTCCAGTACGACGTTGGGTCGAAACCCCGTGAGATCAAAGAAGCACGCCGAGGACTCCTCGATGTGTTGCTTGATGTCGTGCCAGAGATCACGCGCTGGCTTCTTGCTTCGCTTATCAATGACGACACACGACAGGGCTGTGTCTGCCTCGATCCGCTTCTTTAGATTGTCGAACTGCGTCTTGATGCGCTTGTCGTTGTAGTTGCATCCTAGGAACACGATGTTGGCCTTTGCCATGTGTGTGCGTCCCAATAAAATCTAACAACGAAAGCCTATGACTGAGCTCGATGACCTGGCTCAGCACGATCTGCTTGCTCCCTCAGCGTAGCCAGTTGCTCATTGCAGCCGAGCTCAAGACTACGGAAGAGGATATCGACCCCGCGCGCGTATGAATCAAATGCGAGGAAAGATAACATCAACCAGCCAAACGCGAACAGGGCTGACTCTCGATTGACTAAGGCGCTCCCAGGTTCCACCCCAATCGCTCGTGCAATAGCAGGCGCAAAGTAGATGGCCCAAGCCGCTCCCAGAATCCATCGGTAGGTTCCAACACGACGCTTCGCGCGTTCCTCGAACACTCTCAAATTACGTAAGATCATCTCGACCCGGGCTTCGCTCTCAGCCCCAGATTGTGCGAGCTTGTCCTTCACCACGCCAACGTGTTTTCGATTTACACCGGAAGAGCAAAAGGTGCTCGGGGCGGAGAACATGTACAACAGTACCGCGGCAAGTGAGACGGCAACAGACGCGCTTTGAACTGCGACGCTAAACGGCCCCGGGAACGCTCCGGAGACGAAAAGACCCAAGACGGCGAGAATCGACAGAACGAAGTAGATCGGACCAAGGCCGGAAACAACCTGTCCAAGGCCGCGGAGAAAGAGAAAAACCGGCACCGTGACGATTCGATGGACGGACAGCGGAATCCAGGGCCGCGCGTCGGTCTTGGCCAGACGGTTCTCCATGTGCCGCAGTAATGCGAGCGACTCGTCATAAAGCCCGAGCGTCGACGTTAAGGAGATGCGCCGAATTGCTGCGCTTAACTCGCGGAGCGGATCACTCATGACGTTTACGGTCTGGTATTGACGTGTACTTTCGCGATAGGTCTAACGCCAGAGTTGAGCGATTCGCCGCCACCGGCTTTCACAAGCAGAAGCCGCGTGCCGGCCGGGCCGGTCACACGCGGGGTTAATCCTCACTTTCGGGTGCAATAGACAGCAGCTCGAGGACATTCGATTGCCGTCGGCCCGGTCACATCGTGGTCGACGGTCCACACGAGGCGAAACTCCTGCTCAGGCGAAAAGCTATGCGACTTGAGGAAATAGACCTGATCAGAGATCTGTTTGTCGACAACACGAGCCAGCGCTCGATTCATCTCTTCGAAGGCTTCTTCTACTTTTGCGTGGTCATTCGCCTCCACCGCTGCAATCATTGGAGTTATGTCTGGACGAATGGGCTCGGCGCTGCGGCGTGCAATGGATCGCTCGGGAACGTAGGTGCATTTCGCGTACCGAAGCGAGACAAGTCCAGGAAGCGACTTTCCGACCTCCTCAGCAAACGCCGAAACGTTGTTAATGGACAAATAGCTCGTGGTACCGAAGTGCCTCATGAGATCTTCGGAAGAAAGCAGGCTCGCGCAAAGGAGGTAGCTACGACTGCCGGCCGTCTGAAGTCCCGCGAGCCCATAGTTTCCGTGTGAAATATAGAACGGCCCCTTTCCTTCGCGTTCATCGCGACGGACAACGTCTTCATGCGTCCGACACCTGTCGTAGGTCGACAGCAGCAGCCGACCATGCATGAAAAACTCGTCGATCCACGCGTCATCAAGGTATCGATAAACGGCCATGTGCCGGCTACTGTGTGAGAGCTAGAAGAAGGGGACTATCGGACGACGTGTATGCGGATAGACTACGATCCATCATCGGAGTGCGTCAACGACAAACCACTGAGCGCATGGCGAAACTGGTAGCGGTGCAATGCGAGAGTGCCGCCAGTCGCGTGTGGACGAGCGCGCGGGCTGGCAAGCGTCGCGATGATGAGTCCATCCACGGCTGCCGTTGTGTGTACGACCGCAAGGGGCCTGCGGTCCGCAATGAGGGTTGATGCGGTGCTGTCGACATTGCCCCTGTTCGCCCAGATCATCGGGGCGCCTTCGGCATGTCGCCTTTCGAGCAACGCCGCGATGCAAGTTCGCCGAGCGACCCTGCTGGCCGGGAGGGATCATCCCGGCGGTACGCCAAGAATCTGAGCAAGCCTGCGTTGGAAAATCGAGCGACGGGAGGAAGGGATCATTGGGATGCGCTTCGAATATAACGGTTCTAACCGGAATGTTGGGCGTCATCTCCTTGACCCTGAAGTACGGACAGGAACTCTTCTGTCTGCATAAAGCGCACAAACTCCTCAAGCGCTTCTCGATGAGCCGTACGCAGCAAATTCAGATGCAAGAGTTGCTCCCGTATCCGTTCATTCTGTTCGTCAAGCCGCGCGGCGAGCCGCGCACATTGTTCTGGTGAGT
>JBLMYE010000111.1:0-3655 GCA_050258115.1 Deltaproteobacteria bacterium
GTCGATCAGCACATCGAGACCGGCGGACACATTGGCCAGCACGTCGTCGAGTTCGTTGCGGGTCGCAAAGCCGTTGACGGCGCCTCAGGGCGCTGCAGTTCGCCGGTGGATGATGGGCGCGATGGGCGGGCGGAGCCTTCTGCCGGTCAGATTCGCGTCCGAGCGCCGAAGGGGCGTGCCGCGATCACGACATCCTTTTTTGTGGACGGCGGGACATGGTGCGAACTCCTCGTGACGGGGCATCCTCCCCAACGGCCGGGGCGCTCTGATCCGTCGGGCCCGTGATTTGGTGTTCGCGGCGCCTTCCCCTATGGTCCGGCGTCCCGCGACGGGGCCGGGGTGGGCGTTGCCCGGTGAACGGGGGGTGAATGGGGTGCTCAAGGGCGGTTCAGCCGGTCCGTGGCACACGTTTCGCCACATCCACGTCACGGGAGCTGGCGACCATGCGATCGACGAGCACGACATTCCAGGAGGGCTATCCGATGTCCGAGAGTAGCGTTCCCGCCCGGTCGGGCGGTGACTATGAGCGCCTTATTTCCTTTCTGAAAAACCTGGCCCTGGTGGTGACCATCGTGGGCGCCGTGCCAACCGCGATCACGGCCTACCGCGCTTACACGTTCGGGGTGCCGTTCAGCGAGGTGCCGCAGCGGCTGGCGCAGTATGACCTGTGGGTGAAGAACATCGACTGCCAGATCGACTACAAGGCGCTCTCGACGGCGGAGGGAACGCGCGTCGACGTGGGTGCGTGTCCGAAGACCGGCGACATCGCGCTGAAGCTTTCGTCGGCGGACGGCAAGGCCGCCTACCAGTGGATCGCCTACGACGAACTGCAGAAGCCGGGCGAGGCGCCGAAATCCAACAGCTTCATCGATCTTCTCATTTCCGCGGCGAAAGCGGAGGAGACGGCGAGGCCGTTCGTGGTCGCGCAGGCCATGGAGGTCGTGTGCCAGTCGATCCAGGGCAAGAACGTGGTGCGGGTCGTGAAGGAAGGCGGCAAGTGCTACAAGGAAATCTTCTCGCCCATGAAGGGAACGGTTGAGAAGCGCGACGAGGTCGCGTGCTCGACGCCGTGCGGCTGACGGGCCGCGTATGACGCGATGGACACGGGCGGCAGGATCATTCTCGCCGCCCGTTTTTTCATGAACTCAATTCCGCAGCATCTGCTCGTACCAGAAATCCACCGTTTCCATGCGCAACTGGTCCTGGCAATCGCCGGCGCACCAGACCCATGTTCCGCCGGGAAGCCGGACCTGCTGACCCAATGGCGTGTTGCGAACGGGGCCGGAGAGGCATCGCGATCCGTTGAGCTTGCTGCACGATGTGACCTTCACGGGCTTTGCCTCCACCGGCACGGGGCGCAGGCTCATGAAGGTTGCGAGCAGCAATGCTGTCGTAAACAGAAGTGCAAAGACGTGCGGCATGACGGTCTCCGGACGGTGTCGGGAGCCGTGATCATTCGTGGTCCGGCCGCGTCGCACAAGCCGGGGAGACGCACATTTGTGGACCTGATCGGTACTTCCGATCAATGACGGCGGACGTGTTGCCCGGTGTGATCAATCTTCGTTGTGATTGGTGACGGCGACGAATTCGTCGTCCTTCTGACAGCGGCGCTCGTGCATCAGGAAATCGTAGTAGCCGCAGCGGCCCTCGCCGGGATAGCTGCGGCAGGTGGCGGGGCGCGCCGTGTAGATCGTGCATCGCCTCTCGGTGGTGTCGAAGAAGCGGCAGATGCGGCCGTAGATCTCATCTTTCTTGCGGCGCATCGTGTATTTGTGGCCGTGCGCCTCCTTCGTGAACTTCGCTTTGGCTTCGGCGAAGGACAGATCGTGGTGGCGGGCGAGACGCTCCACGTCGCGTTTCGTCAGGGGAATGACGGGGTACGAGCAGCAGTACCCGGGGCACTTCATGCAGTTGTAGAGAGCCATCGGTTCCCAGTCGCCGGCCGTCAGATGCAAGAGCCGAGGCGCGGCCGCCGGTGACCGCCCTCACATCGACGGGATAGAGCAAGGCGTTGGGATGTCAACGCAATGTTGGGGCGGTCAGAGAGCGGTCCTGAGCGAGACCGCGGGGTTCGCCGGGCGCGCTCCGGGCGAATTCGGCAGATTGTGGCTTGGTCGATACCCGGCTTTTGCGAGAATCACCCATAAGAATTGAACGCTAATTTCGGACATGATGTCCGGCTCTACGCCGTGCATGCGTATGACGACGGGAATGATTCCAAGTCCGCTCATCGCTTCTCACTTCTTACCGCCGCTTTGCTTCTTGGAACCAGTGCCGCCCGCGCCGACGACTGGACCGGCGTCTATATCGGGATCGGTGGCGGCATGGGGGCCGCGGTTCACGACCTCAGTCTGGAGAATGGCCCGGCGATTCCGGACCTGGCCTTTTCCGCGGGTCTGAATGGCCTGGGCGCGGAAGGCGGGTTCTTCACCGCCGGCGTGGGCGCCGACTATCAGGTCAACAGCAACATCGTGGTCGGCGCCTTCTTCGACTACGACTGGACAGACCTGGAAACCTCTCTCGACGTGGGTGTCGACTTCAGTGATCTCTTCGGCATCGAGGGCTCGGGCGGAGCCAAGATCGATGTCGAGAACCTGTGGTCGATCGGCGGCCGCGTCGGCTACCTCGTGACGCCTAGCACGCTTCTCTTCCTCACGGCCGGCTATGCGCAGGCCGACATCAGCGATCTGACGGCGGGCATCGACGGGGTGGGATCGATCAGCGTCGCGCGCGTGGGCGACGTGGACGGCTATTTCCTCGGCGGCGGCGCAGAACTGAAGATCACCAAGGCCCTCTCGCTCAAGGCCGAGTATCGCTACACGGACCTTAACGAGGAGCGCGTGACGCTGCTGCCGGGCACGTTCGAAGAGATCAACGATTTCGTCACGACGAAACTGGACCCGGACATCCAGACCGCGCGCGTCTCGCTGGCCTACCGCTTTGGGCTCGGACACGGCGAAACGCAGGAGCCCGCGCCAGAGGAACCGGTGGGCTCGTGGTCGCAGTTCTACGTCGGCATCGGCGGAGGCTACGCGTTCGCCAACAACGAGCGGACGCTCAGCGAAGGGACGGATGTGCCGGGCACATTCAACGCCACGCTCGACGGTCTCGGCGCCAAGGGCGGGGCGTTCACTTTCGGCGCGGGCTTCGACCGGCAGATCAGCGAGCGCATCGTCGCCGGTGCCTTCATTGATTACACGCGCCACTCCGCCGACGAGAGCCTCTCGCTCTCAATTGATCAGTTTCTCTCCGCCCGCCTCGGCTTCGGGATCGACGACGAATTCTCCATCGGCGGACGGCTCGGCTACCTCGTGACGCCGGCGACGCTCGTGTTCGGCACCGTCGGGTATTCGCGCACCGATCTCGACGACACCGTGCTCGGGTTGACGGTCCCGGGCGACTCCCTGTCGGTCCGCGTCTCCGACAACGGAAGCTTCGACGGGGTGTTCTTCGGTGCGGGCTTCGAGACGAAGCTTTCCGACAACTTCTCGTTCAAGGCCGAGTATCGCTACACGAACAACGGCAGCGAGGTAACGCCGCTGCTGCCGGGCACGGGCCTGCCGGTCGACGAAATCGTGCGGGCGGAACTGGACCCGGATATCCAGACGCTGCGGCTGTCGCTGGGCTATCGGTTCAGCTTCGACCGCGAGGCCGA
>JBLMYE010000112.1:0-7649 GCA_050258115.1 Deltaproteobacteria bacterium
GCAAGGCCGCAAGTCACGCTACCGGTCGCCGGATAGCGTAGAACAAATCATTCGATCGAACTGGGCGCAGGGCATCAAGCGGTTCTTCATCACCGACGACAACTTCGCCCGCAACAAAGACTGGGAAGCCATTTACGACCGCATCATCGAGTTGCGGGAACAGCACGGGCTGGACGTGCGGTTCATGATCCAGGTTGACACCCTCTGCCACAAGATCCCGAATTTCATCGAGAAGTCGCGGCGCGCCGGAGTGACGCGCGTGTTCATTGGCCTGGAGAATGTCAATCCGGACAATCTCATCGCCGCCAAGAAGCGTCAGAACAAGCTGACGGAATACCGGCGGATGCTCCTCGCCTGGAAAGCGGCGGGCGTCATGACGTTTGCCGGATACATTCTGGGATTTCCCAACGACACGCCGCAGTCGATTGCGCGCGACATCGAGATCATCAAGGAAGAGCTTCCGATCGATGCTCTCGAATTCTTCATCCTCACGCCGCTTCCCGGCTCGGAGGATCACAAAGTTCTCTCGGCGCAATCCGTTCCGATGGACACCGACATGAACCGCTACGAGCTGGAGCATGTCGTGACCGATCATCCGCTGATGAGCAGGGCGGAGTGGCAGCAGACCTACAGGGATGCGTGGTCTCAGTTCTACACTCCCGATCACATGCGCACGATTTTGCAGCGCGCTCACGCGAGCGGGATCGATGCCGGCCGGCTGATGCCCATCCTGCTCTGGTTCTCCTCCGCGGTCGCCGTCGAGAATGTGCACCCCCTCCAGGCCGGTCTCGTGCGGCGCAAGCATCGCGACGGCAGGCGGCCAGGTCTGCCCCGCGAGAACCTCATGGCGTTTCATGCGAAGACCACGATGGAAGCGTTCGGCAAGCTTTGGCAGTTGGCCAGCCGCTGGCGCCAGTTGCGCAGCATATGCAAGGGGGTCGTCGCCGAAGACCCGCTGCGGAAGTACACGGATCTGGCGTTGACGCCGGTGCTGCAGGACGGGGTTGAGGACTTGAAGCTCTATTCCCAAACGGCATCTGCCGAGAGGGCGGTGGTCAGGGAGCGCCGCGCGGCGGGACTGAGTACGCCGTTGCAGGAGTCGGCCTAAGCGGCGTGCGCTCTTGTCCGGGCCGCTGCTCGGACCTGCTCACGACGCGGAAGATTTTGAGTTGGCTTGCCTTTTCGGCTCAGTCGACGAGCGCCGGCTGCCCTGCGAGGACGTCGGGTCTTTGACGCACCGGCGTCATTCATGCCCTTACGTTGCGGTGTTTTCCCGGAATGTGTTACCGGAGGTTTCCGCGGAGGGCCCTGATGCGATTGAAGCCCAGTCTCGTTGCCGTTCTTGTCGCGACGCTCGTCGCCGCAGCCCCTGTAAAAGCCGGCCCGGCTCTGCTGTTCGATGCAGCCGATGGCAAGATCCTCTACTCGGAAGAGATGGACGATCAGTGGCACCCTGCCTCGCTCACCAAGATCATGACGGCCTACCTTGCATTCAAGGCGATCAAGGCTGGACGGCTACGGCTCGACGATAAGGTTACCTGCTCGGAGCACGCCAATCAGCAGCCGCCTTCCAAGATAGGCCTGCCCGTCGGCGGCGAACTGACGGTCGAACTGGCTTTGCAGGCGCTTATCGTAAAATCTGCCAACGATGTGGCGATTATGCTCGCCGAGAAGATCTCTGGGTCCGAGTTGCAGTTCGTGGCCGATATGAACGCCGCCGCCCGCGAACTTGGAATGACGCGGACGACGTTTGCCAATGCCAACGGTCTTCCAGCCTTCAATCAGGTTTCGACGGCACGCGATCTGGCCAAGCTGGCGCGCGCCGTGTCGACGGAGTTTCCGCAGTATGCGCCCTATTGGGCTATGACCCAGATGCGGATCGGCAAGATCCGTCTGGCGTCGCATAACGGACTTCTCAAGACCTTCGAAGGAGCGGACGGCCTGAAGACGGGATTCATCTGCGACAGCGGTTTCAACGTCGTGGCGAGCGCGACGCGAAACGGCCGCCGCCTGATGGCGGTTGTTCTCGGCGAACCCTCGGGCGGCGAGCGCAACATCCGCGCGGCAAGTCTTCTCGAACACGGCTTCCAGCAGTACGGCTGGAAGGAAATGTTCAATTCCAGCACGATCGACAATGTGCCTATCCCGCCGGAGGCACGCGGTCCGGTCAGCGTCCGCTCGACCATCCAATCCTGGGACTGCGGGAACGGCCGCCGAAATCCGGCCGTTGAAGCGCGCCGCGAGCGTATCAAGGCCGCCAAGACCAAACGTGAAAAGGCCAAAAAGTCCGACCCGGAG
This sequence comes from Deltaproteobacteria bacterium, assembly GCA_050258115.1. Lineage (GTDB taxonomy): Bacteria > Pseudomonadota > Alphaproteobacteria > Rhizobiales > Hyphomicrobiaceae > JAGVSR01. The sequence goes on from JBLMYE010000112.1 coordinate 2,299, forward strand.
GTCAAGACGGAGGCCGTGGCGACCGGTGCTGACGCGTCCGCCGGGCCGTCCGTTAAGAAGACACCATCCCCGTCTGGCACACCGGCCGCGACCATCACGGTGAAAAAGCCGCCGGCCACGACGGGTACCGGCTCAATCTCTCCAAATTAAGTCGTTTAATAAACGCTGTTTTTTTACTGTAGGTCCGTGCCGGAGCCGCGCCGTTTCCGAATTGGCGCTGTTTTTGCTCTCTCCCTCCCGAGAAACTAACGGGCAGGGAAATACGCACGCATGTCCTTCGGATGGCACCCTAAGGAAGACCCCACTCCAACCCCTCGCGACGTCGAGTTCATGGCCGCTGTGCTGGAGGGCCGGCACGGCTGGCTGGCGGCCGATATCGCCGAGTTTTTCGCGACTTACCATAGCCAGCACGGCGATGCGGGACGGTCCTGGGCATGGGCCGGTGTGGCCGAGCGTGTGCGTGAGCGCACGGTTCAGCGCGTTGAACAGACCGACGGCCTCTAAGTGGGGAGCCGGACCCTTGCGGGATGGGGGCGTTACATAGGTGCCGCGAGCACCAGCGTCCAGAACGATTTGAACTCGCTCTTGGGATCCTGGACGAGCGCCAATCCCATCTCCGAAGCGTCGGCCAGCAGCAGGTTCTTGTTGTGCCCGGGGCTCGCTTTCCAGCCGCGCATGACCTCGTCGAAGTCCACCTGACCGGTCCCGACGTTCTCGGCCGCCAGACGTGCCTTGTAACCGGTGCGCTTGACGCGATCCCACGGATTGGAGCCGTCTGAACCGTAGTGGGATATGCGATCCCACTTCGACAGGTCGCGGGAATGGGCTTTGGCCGCCTCCGTCAACTCGGCATTCAGCTTCAGCGGCTTCAGTTTATTGTCGCGGCGGTACTGGTTGATGATGTCGCGCGCTTTTTCCGGATCGAGGCTCGTGGAAGAATAATCCCGGTCGGAGAGCATGCCCTTCTGCGCATTCTCGTAGGAGCCCTTGGGCGCGCGATCGTCCAGACGGGCGACCTGCACCGGCCGCGCGACAGACGGTTCGCCGCCAAGAGCGACGGTGGGCTGAGGCCGTTTGGAGACTGCGGAGGTTTGGTCTTCGGCAAAGCCCGAAGAGATGGCCCCGCTGTTCAAGCTGCAGGCCGCAAGACCGGCGGCAGCGACGGCCGCGATCACAACGCGATACATTCTACTCACTCCCGCCAGATGACGCGCGGTACACCTTTGGAGCATCGCAGAAATCCGTTAACTGCCCGTTAATGGTAAAGAGATTGCAAAGCCATGCGGGCCGGCAGACACCACATTGCTTCGATCTCGTCCGCACACATCAGGCGACCTATCCCCTTGGAGCTTGGAAGATTTTTGCCGAGAGATGGTGACGCGATTTGGGCGTACTAGCGGCAACATCCGGTCGAGCCGCACGAAATTATCCAGATTCATCTGCAACTTGTCCGCACCCACCGTGTCCAACGGGACTCACGCATTGAAGGAGCCGCACTCCGCCCGCCTGCACCCCTTCCAAGTGCGCCGGTTCTTTCGCAGAGTCTCAAGCCATGACCAGGTGATTCGCGCGCCGGGTCCGCATGAGGGAGGCCCAACCCATGCCCGCACGTGCCGGCGAGGCGGTGATCGAGACCGCCCGCGACGCCGTTGCCGGACCTATCGATAACTTGCTGCTCGCGCGCATTGCGTGCGAGGGCGGTGCCACGCGCTCGGACCTTGTGCGCGATGCGGGCGCGCTCTTGCAGCACAAGTTGTCGCCCGCGGAGATACGCAGTGCGGTGGACGCAGGCACGGCTGCCCTCGTGCGATCGGGGCATGCCGCCGAGCAGCGCAGCCGGTTCAGCGCCACCGAAAGCGGCCGTGTCGCGGCAAACGCATTCTGCGAATCTGACCAGCAGCAGGCTCCCGCCTGGGAGGTACTGCGCGATACCGCGCTCGTGGCCAAGGCGCTCGGCCAGGGCGGCGAACCGGTCACGCGCAAAAGGAGCGTTGCACGCCCAGAAGGCCTGCGGACCGCCATCGTGCAGAAAACCTATGGCTTGAAGGGTAGGAAGAACATTCCGGACGCCAAGCTGCGCGCGCAGCTGGCGCTTGTGGCGCTGGAACGCGCTTTCGGCAATAGCATCAAGGCCGGCTTCAAAAAAGGCGCGGGTCTGCCCTCGAAGACCGCCCGCGCGTTGGCAGGCCAGCTTGCGGCCTCCCCGCGCGACTTTGCCAGCGACGCCAAGCTCATCGCTCAACTTGCAGCGGACGCTGTCGGAGCGGCACAAACCGACCCGGAGTCCGTTCGGCTGGCGCTCCTGCGTCGAATGATGACGGCGATGCTCGACGACGCCGCCGCCGCATCGCCGCGGCCGGTGACGCCAGCACCCGCCAGGACGCCCGATAGACTGGTTGAGTCAGCCGCGAACGATGCCAAGCCTGCCAATGGTCCGCCTCCGCGTCCGGGACTGGAAGAGTTTGCCGGCGCCGTGCAGCGTGCCGCCGCGAGGACCGCACAAGGCTGGCCGGCCAAAGCATTCATTTCCCAGGTCTGGGAAACCATCCACGCCGAGCACGGTGTCTGGGCCCTGTCTGAAATCGAATTCAAGAGCATGTTGATCGAAGCGCATCGCCGCGGCGCCTTGATGCTCGCGAACGCCGATCTCAGAAACAAGGATTTGCGCCAGGAGATCGAACGTTCGGCCACGCCCGACCGCAACACCGTCTGGCATTACATCCGAACCGAGAAGTGACGCGCGGCCTCCATCGCGGGGCGCGCCTGAGGTATGGGTCGCATGGGTCTGATTGCAAAAAGCAGCGTCAACGAGCCGTCGCAGGAGTGGGCTGCCGATGAACTGGCGCACGCCTTCGAGCACTCGATCACCTGGGAAGACGATATCTGGCGCGCAGACCCGGTCGACGTCGGCGAAGTCCATTCGAAGGCGCGGCTGAAATTTGCAGAAACCCTTCGATCGGTGCTGTCGGGAAAAGGCGCTTCGAACCAGGCGCGCATTCTTCTTTTTCACGGGCAGTCCGGTGCCGGCAAGACGCATCTCTTGCGCGCGCTGAGAACGTCCTGCCACCGCACGGGCGAAGCCTACTTCGGCTACGCACAGATGACGCCCGACATCGCCAATTACGCCGATTACTTTCTCCGCCGCATCGTCCACTCGCTGGAGAAGTCATACGACCCCGACAGCCAAGGGGAAAGCGGACTGGCGCGCCTGACGGCAAAGCTCGTTTCCGACAGCGCCGTTCTGCCCGCCGAGGATCTGGAACAATTGCGCGAGGCGGCACTCGACGAAAACGAGCTGGCACGCCTCGTCCTGCGGCTGGCCGACGATATCGTGGCCTCTCCAAAGCTCGCGAATGAGGAACTGGACATCAATATCGTCCGCGCGCTGCTCTACATGGAGCGGCGCGATCCGCGCATCGACCAGCGTGTGCGGCAATATCTGAATGGACGCCAGTTGACGCCGCTCGCTCATGCGGCCGTCGGCGCACTGGACCCCAACACCGGCGAAGATCGCGCCTTCGAGATCATAACGTCGCTCGGCAAGCTGATCTGGGCGGTCGAGAAGGCAGCCTTCGTTTTCGCCATCGATCAGGTGGAGGACCTGCGGTTCTTCGACGACGCGGAGGAGCGATTCCAGAAGGCCGTGCGCGATCTGATCCAGATCGCCAACCGGTTGACCAATGCCATCGTCATCGTCTCTTGCCTCGACGACTTCTACGGTCAGGTGCGCGGCGCGCTTCCGCAGTCCTACCTCGATCGGATCGAGAAATCGGGCCCAGTCGCACTTCTCGAAAGCCGCACGCCGCAGGAGGCGCGCCTCATAATTGCCAAGCGTCTACAGCACGAGGCGGATAAAGCCGCCGGTCTTGCCTACCCCGATCCGACCCAGTTCTTTGGACCGCAATTCTTCGAAGAGTTCGGCGGTCTCTCGACGCGCCGGCTGCTCGAGCACGCCCAGTCCCGCCTTCGCGAGAAGGTCAACGGCGAGCCGGACGAGCGCGACGAATCAGCCGGCGGCTGGGCTTCCACGCTGGCGTCCGTTCTCGGCGGTATTTTCGGGAGCGACGACGCCGGCGCATCCCGCACGCCTGCGTCCCCGATGGACTATCGGGACGTCTGGGAGCGCTTCCAGAGCGCCTCTGAAGCGGAAATCCCGTCGGACGATCGCGAAATGCTCGACACGCTCATGGCCGGCCTTGCGCTGGCCAAGGACGAATGGGGCGGCGAGATCGTGCTCGCAACCAACCGGTTGGAACTTTCGGACGATGTGCCCGCTTTCGACCTCGTCATTCGCCACAAAGGGTCCGGGCACGCCGCTGAAGCGCGCGTTTTTCTCTGCAACCGAAAGACCCAGGGCGGTGGCTTGAAGCGCCAGCTCGACACGGTGCTGACCGCTATGGCCGGCAAGACGTGCTTCATGCTACGGGCCTCCGACTTCCCACCCAACGGCAAGAACCAGACGGCGCAGGCCATGCGCAAGTTTCGCGAGAGCGGCGGCCGGCAGATCATCGTGCCGATCCCGGACTGGGAGCGCATCATGACGGTGCGCGAGTTCCACGCGCACCATCGCAACGATGCAGGTTTCGTAGCCTGGTTCGAGGAAGCGCGACTACTCTCCAACATTCTGGTCGTCATCCAGCTGCTGCGTCTCGACCTGCTCGGCCGCAGCCTGCCGCGAACCGCAAAAGCCGACGAGCTGAACGCGCCCACGCTGCACCCGGCCGCCTCCGAGTCGGCGGATAGCGCAACCGCACCCGCGCCCGGTGGATGGACGGCTGGGTGGGCCGACGGAGACAATGAACCGCTACCCGACAATGACGACGAACTGCCGCTGTCGGTCATTCTCGATGAGAATGGCAGCGCCGGATCGATCCTTGCGGGACGCGAGAACGGCGGCCGTGCCAAGCCCATCACACTCAACAAGGATGTCCTGAAGCGCCACGCCGCGGTGCTCGGCGGGTCGGGCTCCGGCAAGACGACGCTTGCGTTGTGTCTGATCGAGCAGCTTCTGCTCCAGGGTATTCCGGCCGTTCTGCTCGACCGCAAAGGCGATCTATGCTCGTACGCCAATCCTGATGTCTGGCGGGCCAACGACGATGAATACACCGAGCGCCGCGGCGAGCGCGAGAAGCTCGCCGATGCCATCGACGTGGCTGTCTACACGCCCGGACGCGCCTCCGGCCGCCCGATCTCTATAACGCTTCTGCCCAACGGCATTAACGAGCTTCCCGAGCACGAGCAGCAGCTCCTCGCCAATCTTTCAGCCGCCGCGCTGGGCGAAATGCTGCATTTGAAGAACTCCGCAACCCATCAGAAGCAGTCCGGTACACTCTCCGTCGCGCTGCGCATTC
>JBLMYE010000113.1:0-4142 GCA_050258115.1 Deltaproteobacteria bacterium
GTACTGGAGCGAGGCCGACATGAAGTCGGCGGAAAAGATCATGGACATTCTGCTTGCGTCCGGTGACGCGGAATTGGCCGGCAAGGGCACGCGTTTCGATCCTAAGGCCTTCTATGCTCCCGGCGCGTAAGTCGTTGACCGCAGGCGCAACAGCCGAGCGGCTGCTTTGGACAGTGGCATCGCTCGCTACGTTCGTGGCCCTTTGGACGCTCGTCGCCGCCATATCCGACAGCCGGCATTTGCCGGGTCCGGGCAAGGTGCTCGAGGTGCTCGGTCAGGAAATGGCAAGCGGCGCCCTGTGGACCAATATGTCGATCACGCTCGTGCGCGTGGCGTGCGCGTTCTTTCTCGCCATGCTGATCGGCACGATGATCGGCTTGTTCATCGGCTCCTACCGGCGCGCCGATCAGTTTTTCGACAGCTGGCTGGTCCTGTTCCTCAATCTTCCCGCGCTCGTCATCATCGCCCTCTCATATGTCTGGCTCGGCACGACCGAACTCACCGCCATCATGGCGGTCGCCATCAACAAGATCCCTAATGTCGCCGTGCAGATGCGCGAGGGCGCCCGCCAGTTGTCCCGCGATCTGTCGGAAATGGCGGAGGTCTACAACTTCGGAACCTGGAAGACGTTACGGCACGTCACGCTGCCGCAGTTGGCGCCGTTCGCAGCGGCTGCGGCACGCTCGGGGTTGGCGCTCGTCTGGAAAATCGTTCTCGTGGTCGAGGCACTCGGTGGCCACGCGACAGGCGTCGGACATCAGATCCATGCCGCCTTCGGCAATTACGACGTGCCGACCATTCTCGCCTATGCCTTGGCGTTCATCGTCGTCATTCAGGTCGTCGAATTCGGTGTGCTGCAACCTCTCCAGGCGCGGGTGAACAGATGGCGCCGGTGAAGCCTGAAGAGGGCCGCGCCGTGCGCGTCCGGGTGAAGCGCAAGACGTTTCCCGCCATTGGCGGCCGCGACGAGAACACCGTGTTGCGCGACGTCGCCTTCGAAGTGAGCCCGCGTTCGTTCGTCGTGCTCACCGGTCCCTCCGGTTGTGGGAAATCGACGCTGCTCAACATCGTTGCGGGCCTGGACCGGGATTATGAGGGCGAGATCGACGTTGGCCCCGGCAAGCCTCGCATGACATTCATTTTCCAGACGCCGCGGTTGCTCCCGTGGCGCACCATCCGTGAGAACCTGATGCTGTCGTTGCCCGACAGGGACCCGCGGCAGAAAAACGTCGATTCCCTCCTCGATCGGGTCGGGCTGTCGGAGGCGAAAAACGCCTATCCGGAACGAACCTCTCTCGGCATGCAGCGCCGTGCCGCTCTCGCCCGCGGCTTCATCCAGGAGCCCGACATCCTGCTCATGGACGAGCCGTTCGTGTCACTCGACGATCCGACAGCACATGCGCTCCGGGAGCTGCTCGTAGATCTTTGGAACAGCCGGCCGACCACGGTCCTGTTCGTGACGCACGATCGCAAGGAAGCCGTCATGCTCGGCACCCGAATCTTGCGCCTCGTGCCGGGCTCTGCGAGTATCGCCGCCGACGAGACTGTGCGCTTGAGCGCGTCCGACCGCTCCGACCGGGAGAAGGTGCGAGCAGAACTCGAGCGGATTTTCGATGGCCCCGAGGCGGGCGCTTCAAAAGGTTGACGAAAACGATGCCGGCCGGCAATCCCGGTCGCCCGCTATTCCTGGCCAGCGTCGTCAGCGCTGCTGAGGCAACGGCCGCTTTGGCCGCGGGCGCCGAAATCATCGATTGCAAGAACCCGTCCGCCGGCGCGCTGGGAGCGCTGCCCCATGAAACCGTGCGCTTAATCGTTGAAACGGTGGCCGGCCGTGTTCCCGTGAGCGCGACCGTCGGCGATCTCCCGCCGGATCCGCAACACTTGTGCGCAGCTACCGCCGCCATGGCGGGGACGGGCGTCGATCTCGTTAAAGTCGGGTTCTTCGACGGCGGGGAACCGGAGGCGGCCATAGCCGCGCTCGGCCGCACGGACCTCGGACGCGCGCGCCTCGTCGGTCTCCTGCTCGCCGACCGTGACCCCGACTTCGGTCTCGTCGCCGCCATGAGGAAGGCGGGGTTCGCCGGCGTCATGCTGGACACCGCCACCAAGGACGGCCGGTCGCTTGCCGAGGTGATGTCGCGCCAAGAAATCGACCGCTTCATCACGTCCGCCCGCGCCTCCGGTCTCTTCGTCGGTCTCGCCGGCGCTCTGCGCGCCGAGCACATCCCAAATCTGGGCGATCTGACGCCCGACCTGATGGGTTTCCGCGGCGCCTTGTGTTCTGGCAAGATGCGGGAAGGGCCGTTAGAAGAGGCCGCTGCGCGGGTGATTGCAACCGCCCTCGCCTCACTCGGGCGCCCATCGGCCGCTCGACTTGCCATCCTCGAGGCCGCTCCATGACCGACCGCCGCAAAGGCGCCGCTACGATGCATCCCGCTCCGCCGGCTACGCCACACACCGACGACAAGATCTTTGTCAAGGAGTACGTCAAGGACGCCAACATCGGCGTTTATGCCGAGGAGAAGGGCGTTACCCAGCAGATCCGCCTCACCGTGGATGCGTTTCTGGCGCCGGGGGTCGTATCCACCGTCGACGAAATGGTGGAGGTTCCCTCCTACACGGACATCATCGACGCCATCGATCACATCATCGGCCGTGGCCACATCAACCTGGTCGAAACGCTAGCCGAGGAAATCGCGGCAATGCTCCTTCGTGATCACCGCATCGGCGGCGTGCGCGTTCTGATCGAAAAGCTGGAACGCGGCCCCGTGCGTGGCGTCGAAATCTATCGCACGCGTTCCGCCTGATGGCGCAGGCTCCCGTTGTCGTGAAGTTCGGCGGCAGCCTGCTCGCCGGTGGCCGTCTTACATCCGTTCTCGACACCGTCGCAAAGCGAACCCGTCCCGTCATCGTCGTACCGGGCGGCGGGAAGTTCGCCGATGAGGTCCGCCGCTCGCAGGCAGAGCATGGCTTCGACGATGCCTCAGCCCATCGCCTGGCGCTGTTTGCCATGCACCAGATGGCCAACGTGATCGCGTCACGTTCGCCCCACTTTGCGCCCGCCTCCACCCGTGAAGAGATCGGTCTGGCCGGCGTCCAAGGCCTTGTGCCGGTCTGGCTGCCCTCGGCCATGGCGGGCGCGGACCCCACGATCCCGAAAACCTGGGACATGACGTCGGACAGCCTCGCGGCATGGCTGGCCGCCGCAATCGGGGCGCCGGACGTCGCGCTGGTGAAGTCCTGTGCCGTGGATGCCTCGGCGGGCCTTGAAGACCTCCGCGCCGCGGGGATTGTCGACCCGCTGTTTGCAGACTATGTGAGCCGGCATGCTCTGCGATGGTCCGTCATAGGAGCCAGCGACGAGGCCCGCCTCCTCCGGCTCGTGGCCCCGCCGGACGACGGCGGTTGACTTTTCTCCATTCCCCTTATCGACGCCGCTCAAACCCCGTGTTAGGGCCGAAGCTATGGCAAAGACTGTAAAAACACCTCGCTGGGGCTGGGCACTGACGGGTTCCGGGCACTTCGTCAAGGAGACGCTCGCGATCATCAAGCGACTCTCCGATCTCGATCTCTTCCTGTCGTCGGCGGCGGAAGAAGTTCTGAACATGTACAAGCAGGATCTCGTCCTGCCGGAAGGGACGCGCATCTACAAGGACCGCACCGCCAGCGCCGCTCCCGTCGGCAACTTCTACTACGGCGTCTATCATACGTTGATACTGGGCCCCGCCACCTCCAACACGGTGGCCAAATGCGTCTATGGCATCTCCGACAATCTGGCGACCAACGTATTCGCGCAGGCCGGCAAGTGCCGCGTGCCGGCGATCGTCTTCGCCTGCGACACGGCTCCAGTGATGGACACCGAGGCGCCGAAGGGAATGGTGAAGGTTTATCCGCGGCGGATCGACCTGGAGAACACCGAACGGCTCAAGACGTTCGACGATACGACAGTGGTCGAAACGATCGGCGAGTTCGAACGGGCAATCGATGCGCGGCGGCAATGGCTGAGCGGCTCCTCTTCCTAACCGGGCATCTGGCCGAACCCCGCCTCGTCGAGACGATCAGGGGGATCGGACTCGAAGCGGGGAGTTGGCAGGTCCGCAACATCGGCATCAAGGTCGCAGCCTTGATGACGGATGCAATCA
>JBLMYE010000114.1:0-9036 GCA_050258115.1 Deltaproteobacteria bacterium
CAACCGGGGGCCTGACCGTCGTCGAAGGTGCGGTCCATGATCTGCTGGTATCCAACGGCCGGGTTCTGGGCCTGAAGCTGGAGGATGGCCGCGAGCTGCGCGCCGGTGCCGTCGTTCTGACGACCGGTACGTTCCTGAATGGCTTGATCCATCTCGGCGATACCCGCACCCCTGCGGGCCGTCACGGTGAAGCTCCGGCCAAAGGGCTTTCGGAGCGCCTGTATGGACTGGGCCTTCGGATGGGACGCCTGAAGACCGGCACACCCGCGCGGCTGGATGGCCGAACCATCGACTGGGATCGGCTGGAGAGCCAGCCCGGCGACGATCCTCCCGTGCCCTTCTCGTTTCTGACCGAGACAATCACCACACCCCAGGTCGCCTGCGGCGTCACGGCGACGACCCCGGCAACCCACGCCATCATCCGCGAGAACCTGTCGCGTTCGCCCATGTATGGCGGCCAAATTCGCAGCGTCGGGCCCCGCTACTGCCCCTCCATCGAAGACAAGGTGGTGCGTTTTGCCGACCGCGAAACCCACCAGATTTTTCTCGAACCGGAAGGTCTCGACGACCACACGGTCTATCCGAACGGCATATCGACATCGCTGCCGGCAGAGGTCCAGGACGCATTTATCCGCACGATTCCCGGCCTGGAAAAGGTCTCCATCCTGCGCCCCGGCTACGCGATCGAGTATGACTATGTCGACCCTCGCGAACTGGATGCCACGCTCGAGACAAAGCGCCTGCCCGGGCTTTTCCTCGCAGGACAGATCAACGGCACGACCGGTTATGAGGAGGCGGCAGCCCAGGGCATCGTGGCGGGCATCAATGCCGCTCTGGTGGCCGCCGGACGCGGCCGATCCTTCGTTCTCTCCCGGTCCGACGCCTACCTCGGCGTGATGATCGACGATCTCGTCACGCGAGGTGTCAGCGAACCGTACCGCATGTTCACATCACGCGCTGAGTTCCGGCTCAAACTGCGTGCGGACAATGCCGATCAACGCCTCACGCCGCTCGGCCTCGACATCGGATGCGTGAGCCGCACCCGGGCCGAGAGCTTCCAGGCACGGATGGCGACCCTCGACGGTGGCCGCGCACTCCTGGAAAAACTCACGCTCACCCCCAACGAGGCCTCACAGGCCGGCCTTTCGATCAACCAGGATGGCCGTCGGCGGACCGCGTATGAGCTTTTGTCGTTTCCGCAGGTCACGGTTTCGCGTCTGGCTGCGATCTGGCCGGAATTGGCCGCGATGGACGAAGTCACTGCAAATCAGCTCGAAGTCGATGCCCGCTACGCTGCGTATGTGCGCCGGCAGGACGAGGACGTGGCCTCCCTCAAGCGCGACGAAGCCGTGACGATCCCGCTCGACTTCGAATTTCAGTCCATCGCCAGCCTGTCCAACGAGGTTCGCCAGAAACTCGTGTTGCACAAACCACGCACGCTAGCTCAGGCGGCGCGCATCGATGGGATGACGCCTGCTGCCCTGACGTTGCTCCTGGCCGCCCTCAAGAAGGCAGCCAGAGCCCCTAAGGGCCGAAAATCGATAGCATGAGCAACCCGGCCGTTGTAACCAACGCGGACAGCTTCGCTGAAATCTTCGGGGTTTCACGTGAAACTGCTTTGAAATTCGAATCTTATGCCGCTCTGCTCAAACAATGGCAGAAGGCCGTCCAGCTCGTCGCGCCGAGTACCCTGGACGTGTTATGGTCGCGGCACTTCGCGGATTCAGCACAATTGATGGCCCTTTGCCCGCAGGACGCCCGAACCTGGCTCGATCTGGGTTCTGGGGGCGGCTTTCCCGGTCTCGTTATCGCGCTGATGGCTTCGGATCCCGCCATAGGGGCCCCGCGCATGCGCGTAACCCTGGTTGAAAGCGACTCCCGCAAGGCTGCGTTCCTGCGTGAGGTGGCCCGCCAGACCGGGTGCGCTGTGGACATCTTGGGGACGAGAATCGAATCGTCGTCGACTCGCGATAAGGTCGGCACAGTCGAAGTGGTTTCCGCACGCGCCGTAGCGCCGCTGACTGAACTTCTCGGGCTGGCATATCCCTTCTGGGGCCCCACGACGGTGGGCCTCTTCCTCAAGGGTCGCGAGGTCGAGAAAGAAGTTGATGCGGCCCGTCAGGTCTGGGATTTCGAGTTGGAGCTAAAACCCAGCTTGACCGATATCTCAAGCCGTGTTGCGCGTATCAGAAACCTCAAACCGCGGGTAAAACCCGCCTGACGGAGGGGCTATCCCGTGACCGGCAGTGATCAGAATGGCACCCGCTTGAGGGTTCTGGCTGTTGCCAACCAGAAAGGCGGCGTTGGCAAGACGACCACGGCGATCAATCTCGGAACCGCTCTCGCCGCGATCGGTGAACAGGTGCTGGTCGTTGATCTCGACCCGCAGGGCAATGCTTCAACCGGTCTTGGCGTGTCCCCCGAGGCGCGCTCGCGCACGGCTTACGATGTTCTGACCGGGGCGTGTTCGCTCGCCGATGCTGCGGTCGCGACCGCCGTTCCGGGCCTGTCGATCGTGACGGCCAACAGCGATCTGGTCGGCATCGAACACGATCTCATCAACGACGCCGGCCGGCCCTACAAACTCCGCGATGCGGTGACAGCGCTCGCCGGTCGCGCCCGGGCCAATCCCGGCCAGCCGTCCTTCAGTTACATTCTTATCGACTGCCCGCCGTCACTCAATCTGCTGACACTGAACGCGTTGGCCGCAGCGAATGCCGTCATCGTTCCGGTGCAATGTGAATTCTTCGCGCTCGAAGGCATTTCGCAGCTGAAAGACTCGATCGACCAGATCCGCGCCACCCTCAACCCGCGTCTCGAGATCCAGGGAGTCGTGCTGACCATGCACGACGCGCGAACCTCGCTTTCTCGCGAGGTCGCCGACAACGTCCGCGCATTTTTCGGCCCGAAAGTCTACGAAAGCGTCATCCCCCGCAACACGCGCGTGGCGGAAGCTCCGTCTCACGGCAAGCCGATCCTGCTTTATGATTACGACTGCGCCGGCAGCCAAGCCTACATCCGCCTCGCCACCGAAATCATCGAACGCGAGCGGCAGACAAAAGCGGCGTAAGTCCGTTCTCCCGCCGGGAGGGCCGTTCGCGTAACCGAAACGAAGACGACGACCTTTGAATAGGTGAACACAGCTATGAACGTGCCTCTGCCGAAAAGCCGCCTTGGCCGTGGTCTCGCGTCACTCATCGGGGACACCCCGAGCCTCACCGCGCCGCGCGGCCCTGCGGAAGGTGAGCAGCGGCTGGTCGGCACAGACCAACTCCGCGGCGGCCGTTTCAACCCCCGCAAGGATTTCCGCGATGAAGATCTGGCCGAACTCGCCGACTCGATCCGCTCGAAGGGTCTCGTCCAGCCCATCATCGTGCGCCCCGATCCCGATAACGCCGACCACATGTTCGAGATCGTGGCCGGCGAACGGCGCTGGCGTGCGGCGCAGCGGGCCGGTCTGCATACCGTACCGGTCATCGTCCGAAACTTGAACGACAAGGAAGTTCTCGAACTCGCAATCATCGAGAACGTCCAACGCGCAGACCTTAATGCGATCGAGGAGGCAACTGGCTATCGCGATCTCATCGAGCGTTTCGACTACAGCCAGGAGCAGGTGTCGGAGATCATCGGCAAAAGCCGCAGCCACGTCACGAACACCCTGAGACTTCTCAAGCTTCCCGCGTCCGTCCAAGCCCTCGTTCAGGCCGGTTCCTTGACGGCCGGTCACGCGCGCGCCCTCGTCGGCCGAGACGACGCCGAAGAACTGGCTCAGAAGATCATCGAACAGAGCCTGAATGTGCGCGCAGTGGAATCCCTGGTGCAGACTGGCCCGATCGGGACGCCTGGATCGAGTGCGCGCAAGGTCCGCGAGAAAGATCCCGATACGCGGGCTTTCGAAAAGGAGCTGACCGACGCCCTCGGCCTCAAGGTCGAGATCAAGCGCGGGTCGGGCGAAAGCGGCGTCATGACCATAAAGTTCGGCAACTTCGATCAGCTCGATTATATCCGCATGCGTCTGACCGGAATGTCGGAGTAGAAGGCTGCGGGTGCATTTCGGGCCCGGTTTGCCACAACCCGGCGAATAACTTGACGCCGCCAAGCCCTTGGGGCATCGGCATCGGCCTTAGCCTCAGCTCTCAGGTTGCCAATGTCTGACGACGTGTTAACCGAATTGGCCGCAACCATTCGCAAGCGGCGGACGGCGTCGGCTGAGCAGTCCTACACCAAGTCGCTTCTGGAGGCCGGGCCATCCCGGTGCGCCCGGAAATTCGGCGAGGAAGCGATGGAGACGGTAGTTGCCGCGTTGACCGAAGACGCGGCCTCGCTGACATCGGAGGCCGCCGACGCGGTCTACCATCTCCTGGTGCTTCTGGAAGTGCGCGGCGTGGCGATCGAAGACGTGCTCGCAACCCTGCGCGCCCGCCAGGCCACCTCGGGCCATGCAGAAAAAGCGGCCAGAGCGAAATAGGTATCCTCCAACCGGAGCCCTGCGTTTCACGTGAGTCCCACCCAGCAGCAAAATGCCAAGCGGCAAAAGCGGGAGCGACAGCGCGGCCACGCTGTTCGACCGAAACGCCGGCGCGCAAAAGGTCAATCGCAGCCGGATGAGAATCTGGTTTTTTCTCCCTACCGCATCTTCAGCCGCGCCGACTGGGCTCGCCTGCGCGCGGATACCCCGATGACCCTTCAGTCCGATGAGCTCGAACAGCTCTCCGGTATTATCGAGGAGCTTTCCGTCGACGAAGTGGAACAGATTTACCTTCCGCTGTCCCGCCTGCTCAATCTCTATGTGGCCGCGCTTCAGCAGTTACACGCCGTTTCGACGACATTTCTGGGCCGCTCCGACACCAAGGTGCCGTTCATTATTGGCGTCGCGGGTTCAGTTGCCGTCGGAAAGAGCACTACCGCTCGTGTTCTGAAAGCGCTCCTCGCGCGCTGGCCCGATCACCCGCGCGTCGATCTCGTCACCACCGACGGCTTCCTATTTCCGAACGCCGAGCTCGAGGCGCGCGGAATCATGAACCGCAAGGGATTCCCTGAGAGTTTCGATACGTCCGCGCTTCTGCAATTCCTTGCCGACGTCAAATCAGGAAAGGACGTCGTCGAGGCGCCCGTTTACTCGCATTTCCATTACGATATCCTGCCTGACCAGACAGCAATGCTCGAGAAGCCCGATATTCTGATTGTCGAAGGGTTGAATGTGCTCCAGCCGGCAAGGCTTCCCAAGGACGGCGCAGAGATCCCGTTCGTTTCGGACTTTTTCGATTTCTCAATCTACATCGACGCCGATCCCGATGTCATCGAGGAATGGTATCTTGAAAGATTTATGCGGCTTCGCAGCACTGCGTTTCGCGATCCCGGTGCCTACTTCCACAAATACGCCAGCATGTCGGCAGAAGAGGCGAAAGCCCGCGCTTTGGATCTGTGGTCGACGATAAATTTGAAAAATCTTGAAGAGAATATCCTGCCGACGCGCCAGCGCGCACGCCTGATTCTGCGCAAGACATCCGATCACCGGGTTGAATCCGTCGCGCTGCGAAAGTTGTGAGCTGTATCCCAGACACAAAAGAAAAAAGGCCGCTTGGGGAGCGGCCTTCTAAGTTTGGAGTGGGCTCTGAGGTAAGGGCGGACCCGCGGGTCGCGATCACCGCGAAAGGCCGTTCCTATCCTGCATGCTCGATAAAACGAGACGCGTGAACTCGGCATTGCGAATAAACACAGCATAAGGCGAAAACTGGAACGCGAACCAGCACGACTTGTAGTGCAAGTGAATTGCGGTCTTTGCGGTTGCAATACTGGCCGCATACGCAGCCGCGAAAAGATCGGGTTTCTCAAGGCGATTGCCGGCGGCCGGATGTTCGTCCGCGGCTGCGGGCGCCTCATCACCGTCGGATGCCGGTTTCGCTGCCGGCACGCCCTGTCCGGCAGGTGCGGGGGAGGCCTCGCGCTGGACAACCGCCGCGCGTGTGCTCAGAGATATGACATTGCTCGCCGGAATGGCGGCCGGTCGCGGTGGCGTTGCGATACTCTGCTGGTATTTGTCGCGCAAACGGCGAACGGCGGACGGATTGGTTATTCCGAGCGCCTTTATTGCGGTTGTGGGCTTCATACCCGGATTTGCGGCAATCATTTTGCCGATGGCGGCAAGGGGACCCGCGTCGTCAAGGCCCGTACCTTTGGGCCGGCCGCGAGCGGCGGACTTTTGAGCCATACGTTCCGACCTGGATGAATGCATGCGAATTAGTTGAAGAATGCAGTTATTCGCCGGAAATTCCAGGGAGTTTAAATCACGATAGGTCAAGAAAGAGGTCGAAGGACTTGTTTATGTTGCGTAATTACACCGCGGACTTGTATGTCCGGGAGAACGGAAAGGGGTGATTCAGCTACAACGCTGCGCGCGCTCAAAACATTGAATTGCAAATTGGCCGGAATCGCGACGGCATTTACGCATTTATTTCACGAAATAAGGCCCCGTGCCCGTGCGAGTTCGCCGAGATTCGTCTGCGGTCTGGCGCCGATATGTGAAATGATTTCTGCGGCAGCGAGGCTTCCCAGCCGGCCCGCCGTTTCGAGACCGTATCCAGCCGACAGCCCATAGAGAAACCCGGCCGCATAGAGGTCGCCCGCTCCCGTGGTGTCGACGACCTGGGCTACCGGCTCGACCGGAATTTCATGCGTTTTGCCGTCGGCAATTATGATCGAGCCTTTCGCGCTTCGGGTGAGGACGGCAAGCCGGGTGTCGGCAGCGGCCCGCCGGGCGGCGTCTTCGAAGCTCGGCGTCTGGTAAAGCGACGTGATCTCCGCCTCGTTGGCGAAAAGAATCCCGACGCCACAGCGGATGAGTTCCAGAAACTCGTCGCGGTGGCGTTCGACACAGAATCCGTCCGATAGAGTCAAAGCGACGGTCCGGCCCGCCTTGCCGGCGATTGCGACGGCTTGACGGAAAGCGGCCTTCGCCTGGGGCTGATCGAACAGGTACCCCTCCAGGTAGACGATCTGGGCGCTCTCGACGGTGGCCGCATCGACCTCCCCGTGATCGAGGTCGGTGCTGATGCCGAGATACGTATTCATCGTGCGCTCACCGTCCGGAGTGACAAGTATAAGGGAGCGCGAGGTCGGCGCCTTCCCATTGACGGGTGCGGTCGCGAATTCGACTCCCGCTGCACCGATATCGTGGCGAAAGATCCGGCCGAACTCATCGCCGGCCACCTTGCCGATGAACGCCGCCTTGCCACCGAAAGAGGCGAGGCCGACCATCGTATTTGCCGCCGACCCGCCAGAAATCTCGATGGCCGGGCCCATCTCGGAATAGAGCTGCTGCACCGTCTCGGCATCGACGAGCCGCATGGAGCCTTTGGCCGCGCCGTGCCGGTCCAGAAAGTCTTCGTCGCACCGGCCGATGATGTCCACGATGGCATTGCCGATCGCAACGACGGCATAGCGGGCGGCGGTCATGTTGGTGTCCTCCTCAGATTTGCGCGGACTATAGGCGGGGCGGCGGCGTCCGCAACTGCGGCACGCCTGCCGCGGCTGCGCTATGTCTGAGGCCGTGCCAGACCCGACAGCGAGAGGATGAGCCGTTCGGCCAGAAGATCCTCCAAGATCGACGACCGGCGGGCCGAACGGGCCGCTTGTGCGATCCCCTGCAGTGCTTTCTCGATTGTGTCGGGCTGCCAATGGCGAAGCTGAAACTTCAGTGCGTCGGCCTGCTTGAAATGAAGCGGTGGACGTAAATCTGTGACGGCCTGGTCGATCGATTTTCCAGTTCGGACGACCGCTGCGAGACGATGGAGCCGTGTGAAATGGCGTTGCAGCGCGAGGATGATGCTTTGCGCATTTTCGCCGGCCGCCAAGGCCCGGTGCAGTTCTTCGACCGCTCGCGTTCTCTCGCCCGCCGCCGCCGCGTTGACAACGCGGTCCAGGGTGAGTTCCGCGGCATCGGCAACGACCGCTTCGACATCGTCTTCGGTGATTTCCCGTTGCCCATGGGCATAGAGAGCCAGTTTTTCGATCTCGCCCCGCGACAGCACACGGTCGGCGCCAAGCCGCATGATCAGCTGTTGTCGCGCACCGGGGCTGATGGACAGGTTGTGCGGCTTCAGCACGTCCTGAATGATGGCACCAAGGTCGCGATCTTCGTCCAGGTAGCAGGCGATCGCAGCCGCGTTGGCGGATTTCTCGAATGCACTTCGCAGGCTGTCGTCTCTCCTGAGGTTGCCGGCTTCCACGATCAGAACGCCTGCCAGCGACTTCGCCTCGAGAAGCGGCTTGATCATCTGCGAATTGATACGCCGGCCCATTTCGGCGCGAACGATCTTGCGCCCGCCGAACATTGGAATTGTCAGCAGCTCAAGCGAAAGCCTCTCGGGATCGGTTTCCACGTCGGCATCGTTGAGACGAACGATTTCACCAGGAGGATTCTCGGCCTCTGCCACGGCTTTAGCGAGCGCCATGCCGCGTTCGCTGACCAAACCGGCATCGGTTCCGTGCAGCAGGTAGGCGCTGTATCGCGTCCCCGGGGTCTTCACCAAGGCAGCGACCTGGAACCCCTTGACGGCAACCATCCCGTGTCAGGCGGCGGTCGAGACGAACGCGCTGATGCGCGTGCGCAGATCTTCGGCAACTGTCTTGGCGGCCCGGGTCTCGGCTTCCTCGCGGGCTCTGACGTTCGAATAGATGGAGTTGAAGCGGTCGAATGCGGCGCGCGAGTAGCTCACGCCTTCCAACACCACCTGGCTGTCGGCGATGCGAATGAGCTTGAAGGAGGCATCGAGATTGTAGATCTGGGCGCGGGCATCGCCTGTCTTGTCGATGAGCGTCGAAGTCAGCGATTCACGAATGGCGATTTCGAGCCGGTAGACCGGTTCCGGACGGGCCCCGCCACCGGATGCCTGATAGATGAACTCATTTCGAATCTGCTGGCCGACGCGCCCCGGAATGGTCGAGATATCGACCTGAGCCAGCTTTTCCGAAGCTCCGGCCCCGCCGACGGCCGCGCCGCCGTACATCGGTCGGAAGCCGCCGTCTCCGCAGCCG
>JBLMYE010000115.1:0-3056 GCA_050258115.1 Deltaproteobacteria bacterium
GGAACATCGTGTTCCTCGACGGCACGCCGACACTCTTCGACGCGATCGAGTTCGATGAGACGCTGGCAACGACGGACGTGCTCTACGACCTTGCCTTCCTGCTCATGGACCTCGACCATCGCGGACAACGGCCGACGGCCAACGCCGTTCTCAATCGCTATCTGTGGCTGCGCCAGGAGCCCGGCGATCTGGAGGGGCTCGCCGCCCTGCCGGTGTTCCTCGCCCTGCGCGCGGCGATCCGCGCCATGGTCGGTGCCCAACGCGCGCAATTGATGGCGCAAAGGAGCGCAGAAGCGCACGCGTATATCCAACGCGCCCGGCGCTATCTCGAAAAGTCGCAGCCCGCGCTCGTTCTCGTCGGCGGCTTGTCGGGATCGGGCAAGTCGACGCTGGCCGCGGCACTGGCGCCGCAAATCGGACGCGTGCCCGGCGCGCTTCATCTGCGGAGCGATTTGGAACGCAAGGCGCTGTTTGGTGCCGGCGAACTGGAACGTTTGCCGCAGACCGCCTATGGCGAGGAAGCGACGGCGCGGGTCTATCGTCGCATGCTGGAGAAGGCGGAGGCCGCGTTGCGCACCGGTCACTCCGTCGTCGTCGATGCCGTTCACGCACATCCTGAGGAGCGCAAAACCATCGCGGCCGTGGCCCAAAGCACGGGAGCGAGCCTCACTTCGTTCTGGCTCGATGCGCCGGCCAGCGTTCTCTTGGCGCGGGTCGCCGCACGCAAAAACGACGCGTCGGACGCAACGCCGCAGGTCGTCGAGCGGCAGTTGGCCTACGATATCGGCGCGCTTGAATGGACGCTCATCGACGCCAGCGGGCCGCTTGAGGAAACGCTTCGCACGGCATTGTCACATTTGCATGCGAGCATCGACCCACAATGACGATACGAAATCTCGAAGCCTTGCTGACCCCGCGCTCGGTGGCGCTGATCGGCGCCAGCCCGACGCCGCACTCGGTCGGCAACATCGTGGCGCGCAACCTCTTGCGTGCGGGGTTCGCGGGGCCGATCCAATTCGTCAATCCGCGGCATCCGCGCGTCGAGGATCGGGTCTGCGCGACATCGGTTCGCGAACTTGAAGGCGTTCCGGATCTGGCGATCATCGCCACGCCGCCGGATACCGTGCCGGGGCTTATCGCGGAACTTAGCGTGAAAGGTGTGCGCGCGGCCGTCGTGATCACGGCGGGGCTCGACGCCGAGCAGAAGGCTGCCGTTCTCAAGGCCGCGCGTCCGACGT
Source organism: Deltaproteobacteria bacterium (assembly GCA_050258115.1). Classification (GTDB taxonomy): domain Bacteria; phylum Pseudomonadota; class Alphaproteobacteria; order Rhizobiales; family Hyphomicrobiaceae; genus JAGVSR01. The sequence goes on from JBLMYE010000115.1 coordinate 1,239, forward strand.
GCCTCAGAGTACAGGGGCCGAATTGTCTCGGCATCATGCTGCCCGAGATTGGGCTCGATGCGAGTTTCTCGCACCGGGCTCCGCTGCGCGGGGATCTCGCCTTTCTGTCGCAATCGGGCGCGCTCGTGACGAGCATAGTCGATTGGGCGGCGTCGCGCGGGATCGGGTTCAGCCACGTTGTTTCGCTAGGCGACATGCTCGACGTGGATTTCGGCGATCTGCTCGATTACCTCGCGGGTGATACGACGAGCCGCGCCATTCTGCTCTACATCGAGAACATCACCAACGCGCCGAAGTTCATGTCGGCAGCGCGGCGCGCGGCGCGAGCCAAGCCCGTCATCGTCATCAAGGCGGGGCGGCACGCGGCGGGGGCCAAGGCTGCGCTTTCGCACACCGGGGCGCTTGCCGGGTCCGACAAAGCCTACGAGGCCGCGTTCCGCCGCGCCGGTGTTCTGCGGGTCCGTGAGATCGAGCAACTGTTCGATGCGGCCGAGACGCTGTCTCGCGTGGGACGCCTTAACGGTGAGCGTCTGACCATTGTCACGAATGGTGGCGGCGCCGGCGTGCTGGCCGTCGACCGGCTTGCGGATTGGGGCGGCACGCTCGCCACGCTCGATCCGCAAACCATCGCCGCCCTCAATGCCGTGCTGCCGCCGACGTGGTCGCATGCCAATCCCGTCGACATCATCGGGGATGCGACCCCCGACAGGTATCGCGCGGCCCTGCAGGCGGTGCTCGCCGACAAGGGGACGGATGCGATACTCGTCATGAATTGCCCGACCGCGCTCGCCGACAGCACCGCAGCCGCCGAGGCCGTCGTCGAGACTGTAAAGACGCATCGCGCCGCCGGCCGCCGCCGGCCGATCCTCAGCGTCTGGCTGGGCAACGGGGCGGCAGAACCGGGGCGCACGGCTTTCCGGGAGGCCGGGCATCCATCGTTCGAAAGTCCCGACGATGCCATCAATGGGTTCATGCAGCTCGTGCGCCATCGCCGGGCGCAGGACCAGCTGATGCGCACGCCCCCGTCGCTGCCGGAGGACCTCGGCCTCGATCCCGATCGCGTCAATCGCATCCTCAAAGAGGCGTTGAAGCGGGGCGAGACCGTTCTCGGCGAGGCGCCCTCCAAGGAGGTGCTTGCGGCCTACGGGATCAGCACGGTGCCGACACGGCCGGCCGCCACGCCCGAAGAAGCGCGGGCTGTGGCGACGGAATTGCTGGCCTCCACCAAATCCGTCGCACTCAAGATCCGGTCGCCGGACATCTCACACAAGTCGGACGTCGGCGGCGTGCGGCTCGACCTTGCCACGCCGGAAGATTGCGCGGATGCGGCCGAGGCCATGCTGAACCGCGTCAAGCGTTTGAGACCCGAAGCGCGGCTGGAGGGCTTCACGGTCCAGCCCATGATCCGCAAGAAGAATGCGCACGAACTCTTCGCCGGGGTCAGCACCGATCAGACATTCGGGCCGCTCATCGTCTTCGGAGCCGGCGGCACGGGCGTGGAAGTGATGCGCGATACGGCCGAAGCGCTGCCGCCTCTCGACCTGGGGCTCGCTCACGATCTCATCGCGCAGACGCGCGTTTCTCGACTTCTTGCGGGTTATCGTGACCAGCCGGCCGCCGATCTGGACCGGATCGCGATGATCCTCGTGCGTCTCAGCTATCTTGTGGCCGAACATCCAGAAATCCGGGAAATAGACATCAATCCCCTACTCGCGGACGACCATGACGTCGTGGCGCTCGACGCCCGCATCGTTATTGCCGACCCGGTTCTCAACCCGATGGTTCCCATGAGCATCCGAGCCTACCCGACGCGGTGGG
>JBLMYE010000116.1:0-6733 GCA_050258115.1 Deltaproteobacteria bacterium
ACACCCGCCTCCTCCGGCCCCATCGGGACGGGAAGGCCGTCGTCATCGCCCGGGGCAACAGCGGGCGTATCATTCTGCGAAATCGTGATCCAGTCTTCGCTCGCTGCGTCGCCATTCGACGCGGGCGCGGACATCCCATCGTCCGCCGTTTCGACATAGGCCGTATGGACAGAAGCCGCCGCAGGCGGCTCGGGCTGGAGCCAGGCGAAAACCTGTGGCCCGGAGGCATGCTGCGTACTGGAACATGCGGCGAGGATGGCCGCGAGCGAGAGGGCCGAGCCGGTCCTGATGCAACGGGCGGCGCGCACACGAATGGGCGCGCGGGGTGACGCAGACATGAAATGCAAACCTCGGAAACAACGCGAACTGATTTCCGAGGATCGCAGCTTCCGGTTAAGGCCGGCCTAACGGCTGTGCCATTGAGATCACCGGCGGGCGGCTTCGAACAATCCGCTCCCGGCCAGCCCGTTGAAAACCGCTTGCACGGCGATGGCGGCAAGCAGAATGCCGAACACCCGCATCAGAACACGCTGCGCGGTAACGCCCAGCGCGCGCGAAAGCTCATTGGCAAGAAACAGCAGCATGAATGTCAGGATCATCACCGCCGCGAGAGCGAGCACGACACCAGAATAGCTGGCCGGATCGGCCGATGCTCCAGCGGCCATCAGGATCACCGCACCGATGGCGCCCGGCCCCGCCAGCAGCGGCGTGGCGATCGGAAAGATCGCGATGTCCTCCTTGACGTGCGCCTCCTCATCCTCGATCGGCGTCAACTTGAACGCACTGGTCGGCCGCGCGAAAATCATATCAAGTGCGATGACGAGCAGGATGATCCCGCCAGCAGTCTGGAGGGCCGGAATACCGACGCCGAGCTGCTTCAACAGGGGCCCGCCGGCGAATAAGGCCCCGAACAGGATGATCGAAGCGATGCCAACGGCTCTCGCCGCAATGCGCGTCCGTTCAGGCCGCATCATCTGCGGTGTCAGGGCAGCGAAAATGACCGCCGCTTCGACCGGCCCGATCGTGGCGAAGAACGTCGCGAAACTGGCAAGGAATGACGGCAGCATGATCACTACATGGGCCCGGCCCGGACGGTCACGATGCCGGCCGCTCCAGAGGCCAGACCGCCCGCATGTACTTCACGAACCAGGCCGTGAAGATTTCCGGTGTCTCGTCGAACGCCGACAGCAGTGCAGCCGGCTTTATCCAACGGACCTCGGAAACCTCCTCCGGCGCCGGATCGATCGCACCATCGAAAGTGCCGCGAAAAACGTGGACGAACTCGTGCTCGACCAGGCCCTGATCCAGTTCCGCACGATACGTAATGGTGCCGAATTCCTCGAGCGGACAGCCAAAACCCAGTTCCTCTCCGAGCCGGCGCAGCGCCGCCGTCGCAACAGGCTCCCCCGGCCGCGGGTGCCCGCAGCAGGCATTCGTCCAAAGGCCGCCGGAATGGTACTTGCCCAATGCGCGGCGCTGCAGGAGCACCTCGCCCTCACTGTTCCAGATGATCACCGAGAAGGCCCGGTGCAGTGCGCCATCGCGGTGCGCGGCCATCTTCCCGGCCGTCCCGGTCGGACGGTCCTCGGCATCCACCAGAACGACCTGTTCGGCCTCAGGCCGCTCCTCAAGTTGCATCGCACGCTCCAAAGCGTCAATTTCGAATGACACACAATGAACCCCCTCGCCCCCCGCTGCAAGGCGGAAACGGCCCGCCGCAGCGGCACTGCCCGCAATCCGTCAAAAGGCTATAGAGTGCGCGTCGGCACACCGGCTGAATGGACATGATCGAAAAACTCGAATTGCTCCTGGCACTTTCGCGAGAACGCCACTTCGGCCGTGCTGCGGAGGCGTGCGGCATCAGCCAGCCGACCCTGTCTTCGGCGGTCAAAAGCCTGGAGGACCAGCTCGGCGTCCTGATCGTCGAGCGCGGTTCGCGTTTCCGCGGCTTCACGCCAGAAGGTGAGCGGGTGCTCGACTGGGCACGCCGGATCGTATCCGACGCCCGAACGATGCGTCAGGAAATTGATGGATTGAAACGCGGTCTGACCGGAACCTTGAAACTCGGCGTCATCCCCACCGCGCTCCCGTTCGTCCCCGACATGACCCTGCCCTTCATGGCAAAGCATACGGAGTTGCACCTCTCGATCGTCTCCATGTCGACGGGTGCGATCCTTTCCGGTCTCGACAATCTCGAAATCGATATCGGCATCACCTACATCGGAACCGAACTCGTTCAGCGCTTCCAGACCGTTCCCCTCTACGCCGAGCACTATGCGCTGCTGGTGGCGCCCGGTCATGCTCTCGCCGGGCGCACACAGATCTCCTGGGCCGAAGCCGGACAGTTGCCACTCTGCCTGCTCACCGGCGACATGCAGAACAGGCGCATCATTGACCGTCATCTGTCCGACGCCGGCGTCGAAAGACCGCCGATGCTGGAGTCGAACTCCATGACCATGTTGCACGTTCATGTCCGCTCGGGTCTGTTTGCCACGATCGCTGCGCTCGGAAAGGGCGACCGCTTCGAGCCTCCCATGGAACTGCTGGCCATTCCAATCGTCGAACCGGCGGTCACCCACGAGATCGGCCTAGTTTTGAAAGCCCGCGAGCCGCACCCGCCGCACGTGTCGGCGTTCCTCGCGATGGCGCGCAAAATCGTACAACCAGCCGTCGCCGCATCGCGGGCCTGACGCCGGCGCGGTGTTCCGCGATGGCATCCCGGGACTGGTTCGGCGGCCGACGATCGCGTAGAGTTCGATGAACGAGCCTGACGGAGCCCCGCGCGATCGATGCCACCCTCCGACATGCCCGAGTGGACGCCGAGGCAACGCCGGAGCGTCGAACTGATCGCCAAGAGTTTCCGTGGCCTTACGGGCAAGCCGCTCGTCCCCAGCGGCGGTGATATCGTCGAGGCGCTCTGGATCGCAGACAGCGCCATCGTCGCACACGGGACTGAAGCCGACCCGGTTTTCTTCTTCGGCAACAGAACGGCGCTTCGCCTCTTCGAAATGACGTTTGACGCCTTCACCTGCCTGCCCTCGCGCCTCTCCGCAGAGCCGATGCTCCGCGAGGAGCGCCAGCGCCTCCTGGAGCGCGTGACCCGCTCCGGCATCATCGACGACTACGCCGGCGTGCGCATCTCCGCGTCAGGGCGGCGCTTTCGAATCCTGAACGCTTCGGTGTGGAACCTCACGGACGAAGACGGGCGTCCCGCAGGCCAGGCCGCCGCCTTCTCCGACTGGGTAGAGCTGTCCTGAGGCTACCTGCCAGGAACCGGGTTCGTGGCACTCGGTGAGGAACTTTTTTCGTCTTCGTCCGGCACACTACCCGGCAGCGGCGGCCGCGACGCCGACTCACCTCCCGGCGTCAGCGGCGGCGTCGCCGGCGGGAGATCGTTCACAAGGCGCCAGATCTCGAACCACAGCGGCACCTGGTTCATCTGCACCCATCCGCGCGTGCGAACGCCTTGCCGCAGCAGTTCCGGCGCCGGCCACACCGCACCGTCCTTGCGCTTGACGATGACCCGGAAGCGGCCGCGCCCGTCGTCCGACGGATCGATCAGCTTGACCGTTCCCAGAAAGGTGCCGGTGGACAACTGCGGCAGTCCAGAAAACTGAAGAATGGGCCAGCCCTCGAACTGCAGGCGCACATCCTGCCCGACCCGTATGAAGGGCAGGTCCAGTCCATTGACGTAAAGTTCGACCGTCCGCTCGTCCGTTTCCGGAACGACATACGCGATCGCGACGCCGGACTTCAGAAGCCCGCTGTTCTCACCAGCGAGAATGCTCTGCACCACACCCGCCCGCGGCGAACGGATATCGAGCGTCATCTGGCGCGCAATCTGCGTATCGAGACGCGCGAGGCGCCCCTCTGCATCGGCGAGATCCTTCTGCGCCCGGGCTTCGGCAATGCGAGCCTGCTCGACGTTGAAATCCGTCGAGAACTCCTTTTTCAGAAGTTCCTTCTGCCGGTCGCGGTTGCGGCTGGAGAGCTGCACGCTCAGTTCCAGCGCCTCGATCTCCTTCACCAGAGCGACCCGCTCGCGCTTGAGCCGTTCGATGATCTCCGGGTCGTTGTCCGCCATGCGCGCCAGCAGGTCGCCCTCGCGCACCTTGTCGCCCTCGCGGACATACCATTTGTCGATCCGCCCATCGAGATTGGCGGTAATGATCTGCAACCGCTCCGCCGGATCGAATGCGATCACTCGCCCATCGCCGACGGCGGTCTGTTGCCACGGAATGAGAAGCACCGCCGTCGCTATGAGCGCAAAAACCACAAGAATGAGGGTCGCCGAACGCCGGAGCACGCGCGGCAGGCCCAACATGCGGTAAGCAGTCGATTCGGCGAGGAGTTGCGGCATCCCTTTCATGCGCCCGCCTCCCCGACGCTCACGATGCGCGTGACGAGCGGATCGATGGCGGTGTCGAACGCATTGAGGATCAGGATGCGATCGGGAAAGCGTCTCTTGAACTCGGTCACGAACGTGACTTGATCCTCGAGTTCCATGAGATTGAAGAACATGTCCATCAGGACGACTGGCCTCTTGCTCATGAAAACACGCGCTGCGGCATACCGCGCGCGATCGGAAATACTCATGTCGTTGTCGTCGACCATCTGATCGGCCCGCGCGCGCTCATGGGCCCGTATCAGCGGCACATCGGGTACCGTCTGCCTCGCTTCGCCCATGGTATCGGCGTCGCTCAAAAGAGAAAGGTTCTCGGCAAGCGGCATGCGCAAGATTGCAGGCCGCGCCAGATACAGCATCAGATCGGCGCTCTGCCGCCGGTCTATGGGCACTGAACTCTCCCACCCGACTTTGACCGCATCGTCCCTGTCGGAGGCTGCTATGTCCCGCAGAAGGACGCTGCAATTGCGACGAGAGGGCCCCCTCAGCACAATCACGTCACCGCAGTTCGCCACCAGAGGCTCCGCCAGCATGGACGAGGTGAGCTTCAGGCCGCGAATGACGGGCGTCGGCGATGCAGGAACGTCCTTGAGGACATCGTCCCCCTGAATCTCCGTCAATTCGCCAACCTTCCACGCCGCAACTACACCCTCGTAGAAGTTGTCGAGGTAGAAATAGAACCGGGTCAGGGCGCTCATATTCGCAAGCAGGATGATTTCCGCCGCCACAAGCTGCCCGAGGTTCAACTGCCCGCGCACGACCAGCCAGCCGCCGATCCCGAAGAAGGCCGCGCTGGCCAGCGCCTGGATGAAGAACAGACCGCCACTCTGCCAGAGCAGAACGCGCAGATAGTCAAAATAACTTCTCACGTAGCGGAGCGACAGTTCGTCCATGCGCTCCTGGATGATCCGGTTCGCCCGTGTCTGGCGAAGCAGCGACCGGTTCTCGGCGACCTGCGAAATCCAGAAGGCAACGTTGTACTTCTCGTTGGACCGGGCATAGCTGCGAATGACGCCCCGCTTTGCGAGCCCCGCGATCACAAGGATGCACAGCAGCGTCACGACACAGCTGAACGCAAAGAACAGCGGATGATAGATCGCCAGGATGATGATACCGACGATGCTCAACACGACGACGCCGAGTCCCTCGGACGCCAGCAGACCGAACGCCACTTGGAACGTCATGACGTCGAAGAACCTGTTGGCCACCTCCCGGTCGTCGAACTCGTACGCCCGCGAGGGGTGATCGAGCAGGGACTGTGTGCCTTTGAGGGCCGAGCGGACGAACAACCGCTTGGCAATCAGCGCCGCCACCCGGATCTGAAACAGCCGGATGAACGCGCCGAGCACGAGAATGCCCAGTACGATGAGCGAAAGAGCCACGATCGGCGGCGCCGAGCCCGTAAAGGCCGCCTGATTGACGAGCACCTGCGACGCAAACGGCACGGCGGAGGAGACGACACCGAGCGCCAGAGTGTAGACGAGGAGGATGAAGACCTCGCGCCCGTCGAACTCAACCATCCGCCAGACCGGCTTCATCAACTGCCGCCAGGAGAGGCCGCTCTCGATCTTCGGAGTTTTCATGGACAACTTGATCTCAGGGTTTCCCCAGGGGGCCGCCGTGCACTAACACGCAAACTCCGTCCTGCGTCCGTTCCACTGGTAGGCTGCAATCACTCCAAACGAATCCTAGGCCGGACTCGATGACTGGTCTTGAGGCTGGGCCGGTCAATGTGCAGCAATTAAGTCGTCGGCGTGACGATTCAACCCCGGATGACTGTTGAAGCGCCGGATGCGACACCGCAGCCGTGGTTGCACCTCCGGCAAGCAAAAAATTCCCGTTCGATCCCAAATGATAGCCATTCAGAACGCTGATGACGCTCGTCGCGCCGCGCGCGCCGACTGCCTCCCGACTCTGTCTTGCACGTGCGCCGCACGTGTTGGCATGGAAGAGAGCCGGGCAGGAAAAACGAGACGGTCCGTGGGAAACCCCGCTGGCGTTATCCTCGTTATGCCCGCGGACTTTCTCATGGGCTCTCACGCGTCCAGGGCCGTTTGTTCGATGGAAACGCGCCGGCCGTCTGCCGGTTCGATCAAATGCCGTACGCGTAAGTCATCCTGGCCTAGCGGGGTGCATGCCCACTAACTTTAATCGCAGCAAAAGAGCTATTGAAATGATTGGTCGGAGCGAGAGGATTTGAACCTCCGACCCCCAGTCCCCCAGTTTGGTAGTCTCTGGAATTCATTGACACTGGGAGAGACCGCCTGGGACAGCTAGATTCCTGAAACGTATATACTTTCATCCCGCCCACTTTTCTCAGGTTTTCTC
>JBLMYE010000117.1:0-2661 GCA_050258115.1 Deltaproteobacteria bacterium
CGTTGTCTGCGGTTTCCCGACCGACGCCTTTTCCAGATCCTTCAGCCGGTTTTGGAGGCTTGTGATCGCCGATCGGATGTTGTCGTACCCGGTGCGGGCATGCTGCGCCTGAACGGCGATATCTTCGGCCAGTTTGGTCATCACCGGCGAGTGCCGCGGGTCGGAAGACGACCACACCCAAGCAAAGACGAAATAGATGATGCCAACCAGCATCGCGAATTTCTGGTTGCGGAACGGCAGCACGAGGTTCTGGAGGCAGAGAAGCCGGCTTTTCCAGCGAGCTGGATAGATGGCCGCCGCCTTCAGGCGGTAGCTGTCACTGGAAATATTCTCCTTTCGGATCGCTTTCGCCCGCCGGCCGGGACCTGGGCCCGCGTCGACGTCCGAGATGGGTTTGGGTTCTGAGACGCCAGACATACCGGCCAGTTTTGCCGCTGCGTCTTGCATGGCGCCGGCTGCACCTCCGCTCGTTATGAAGGGAATAGGCGGGATGCCCCGCACGGGCTCGCGGGAGTCCGCGCCGACGTTGAGCGAGAAATCCGGGCCTTCCGGTCCGATCACCGATCGTTCCATACGGTTGAACTCTTCCGGATCGGCGGGATCTGAAACGCGTTGCTGCGCACCTGTCAGGCTTGCCCAGTTGAGGGAGATGCGGCGTCTGAGGCCGTGGGTCGCGTGCGCGAATGCTCCGCCGCCGCCGCAGGTGATGAATTGGACGCCGAGCCGGTCGCATGTGTAACGGCTGTAGTGGTGCCAATCTCCGGCAAGCACGGCCATGATACTGGCGCCGTTCTTGCGTGCGAGCATGCTGATCTCGTGCAGGTTGTCGTAGTTCTGGTGGAGCCAGCTCGGTTCGGCAATGCAGAGGATGATCTTATCGCCGGGCTTCGTCTGATCCGCCATGAGGTCGAAATAGTCGCGCTGGCTGTCGTCGAGATTGTCGGCAAGCTGGATATCGGGGCCCCAGATCCACCAGTCGTGCGGGAGCTTGATGGCAAAGTAGCTGCGGTGCTGGTGGCACCGCCACCCGCCGATCTGCGTGCCGAGGCCTTTTGATATCCGGTCGCGTGCCGAACAGAAGAGCGCGCTGAAGGACGAAAGTCCGTCGTACCAGTCGTGGTTGCCGGGGATAGCAAAGAGCTTGCGTCGCGGGACATCCGTGGAGAAGGCCCAGTCGTAGGGGTCTTGAAGCCGCGTCTGATAATCATGCTTGGTCGCGTCGGGATAAACCTGATCGCCTCCCATGATGAGGAGGCTGCCGCCGGGCAGCGGTTCGTCGGCCCCTTCAACTTTCAGCCGATCCTCCGCCATGAGGTAGGCCATCGCGTACGTGGGTTCAAACCCGTCGCCGAGGTCGGCGATGTAGTCGACCCAGACGGCGCCAGTCGAATCCGGTTTCAGGGCCGAGGAGGTCTGCCCGGTGCCGCTGTAGTCGTAGCGGGTCTTGAGTTCGTCCTCGGTCGCGGGATCGGTCGCCGCCTGGATGAGGCGCTGATCGGTGTACGAGCCGATGGTGGCAGAAAGGATGGAACGGACGCCGACCTTGGCCAGAAGGTGCGGGTCGAACCAATCGACCATCTGAGGCAGTTCGCCCGCCCGCAGCCGCTCGATGATCTGACGGCCCTTGTTGGCTTGAGGCGTGGCGTCCTTCTCGCGTCCGAGCACCTGGTACTGCATACGATCCCCCTGGAGACGCGGTGGCTCCGCTCCTTTCTATCTCCTACGGCTGACAGGCGGCATCCCGTGCGCGCCAGGAGGGCGGTTCTTCGCCCTATTGCCGAGGGCCTGTTGTCGCCAAGCCACGCGGGTGGCTGGCGACGCTCGATTGCCGCCGTCAGCCCATTTAGCGCTGATACAACCCGGGTCTCATCCGCCCGGGTGAACTGAGTCAGATCGGGCCGCTCTCACGGTCCAAATTCGCTAGAATATTGATTTGGTGAGCTTATTTCTGTTCCGTTGTCTTGATCCAGCGTTCGAGGTCCGAGCGGCTCAGTTGATGACGCCTGCGCGACGCTTGATAGCTTTTTTCTATCAAGCCACGGATCGCTCGCCTTGAAGGTCCAAGTCAGCGGGAGGATAGCTAATTAAGAGAGATTCAGCTGATGAGAGGCCATTCGATGTCTGTGCACGAGCCTTGGAGCGAAGCGCGCACCCGCGCCATCGTGCAGTCGCATACTCACCTTGAGGGGCCTCTGATGCCGATCCTGCATGCGGTGCAGGAGATCTTCGGATGCGTGCCGGAAGAGGCCGTTCCGGTGATCGCCAAGGAATTGAACCTGAGCCGGGCCGAAGTGCACGGCGTGGTGACCTTCTACCACGATTTCCGTCGTGAACCGGCCGGCGGCACGGTGATCAAGGTCTGCCGGGCCGAGGCGTGCCAGTCCATGGGATGCGAGTCCCTCGTCAAGAGGGCTGAGGATCGACTCGGCATGGAGTGCGGTGGGACGACCGCGGACGGTCGTGTGACATTCGAAACGGTTTATTGTCTCGGCCTGTGCGCGACGGCCCCGTCCGCCATGGTCAACGGCAAGATCGTCGGGCGGCTCGACTCGGCCAAGCTCGACAAGATCCTTTCGGAGTCCGGCGCATGACCATCCGCATCTTCATTCCGCGCGATGCCGCAGCCGTCGCCTGTGGGGCTGACGAGGTCGCAAAAGCCGT
>JBLMYE010000118.1:0-7350 GCA_050258115.1 Deltaproteobacteria bacterium
AGTAGCGAAGCGATGCGCCGGCCTCGAAGACCTCGTCCTCGCGCGTGCTTCCGATGAAGTTCACATCCGCGAGGGCGATATTGGCCGAGGCAAAAAGATCGTGACGGATCTCGTAGTCGCCCTTGATCGAACCGGTGGTGACGATGCGGCCCTCGTCATCGGCGCCGAATTCTCCGTCGATGGCACGCGATGCGTTGGCACTCAGCGTCAGCCTCTCGCTTGCCAGCCACGTCACGTTCGCTTCCAGAAGCGAGGTCCCGACCGTGCCGATATCGGACCGCTCATAATCGCGTTCGCCATAACCGGCGAGAAAGCGCCAGCGCAGCAGGGGATCGGTTTCAAACGCAAGACCGGCTGTGACGTCGTAACCCGTCGAGTTCCGGTTCGGCTGGCCGGCGGCCTCGGGCTCGTTGAATTGCTTTATTCCACGCAAGTTGGTGATGAAGTCGAAACCCGGTGAAATGCGGTATCCGGCCCGGATCTGTGCCCAGTAGGCTTCCTGGTCGCGGTAACTCTGGTCGAGCGTTCCGCCGCCGATTTCCGGGACAGAACCAAAATCGCTTTTTTCAGCGGTCGCCGAGATAGTGCCATAGAGACGTCCCGCATCGCGGGTCAGTCCGACGGAGGCGCGAAACAGGTCGACCGGAACCGGCTCGGCTGCAAGCTGCGACGAGGTGACGGCCGAACGCTCTTCGTGATCGCGCCGCGCCATCACGCTGAAGGAGAATGTGTGTGCGTGGTCAATATGGATGGCGCCCCGGGCCGCGCCCCCGAAATTGGCGTAATCCTGATCCGTGTTATCGGCGAAGTTCATGAAGCGGGCGAAGACGTCGGCTTCGAAGGCGTGACGCGGCAACTGCGACTGGATCGTGAGCGTGGGCGCGGTGATGAAGCGCCAGTCCGCGACGGGGTCCTGGGCCTGACCGTAGATGTTGGAGTCGTAGGCAATCGTTTCCGTCACGGACGGATAGATGAAGAAGTTGCCGAGGCGGAAACCGTCCGGCGCGGCAAAACCGCGGTCCGCTTCCTCCACGGTTCGGGCGCCCTGTCTCGAAGCTTCGATCCATTCCCGCCTGAGCTGCTGGCTGGCAACCGTATCGGTGATGAGGTCGGATTTGTCCCCGCCGTCGAGCCCCCATGCACTCGCCAAAGGCGCGGCGGTGAAGGCTGCTGCCGCAAAACATGCGAAGGCCTGCGCGTCCCGGCGCGGCCGTCGAAGGTCTGCAGTAGCTGATATCAGGTACACGGGCACTCGCCGGATTGAAGGTATGATTTAAAAAAATCGCTCTGGAATTCGGATGTTGTCGCCGGGAAGGAGGGAGACCGTACCGTTCGCGGGAACGCTCACTTCGCCGACGCCGTCGCGAATGAGGATGATGGTCGATTGGTTTGCACGGTACGTGTATCCTCCGGCCATCGCGACGGCGTCGCGGAGTTTAAGGCCGGTCTTGTAGTTGAACTCGCCGCCGTTCTTCACTTCGCCGTGGACGTAGATCGGGCGGTAATTGCTGATCTCGACCGTGACCTTGGGATTCTTCAGATAGCCGTCGGAGAGCCGCGCCGTGACGGCATCGCGGAACTGCGACAGCGTTTTGCCCGCTGCCGGCACGTCGCCGGCCAGAGGCAGGGCGACCTGTCCGGCGGCGTTGACTTCGACCGGACCCGAGAGGGTGTCCTCGCCAAAGACCGTGATCTTGAGTTTGTCGCCTATGCCCAGCCGGTATGATGCGCCCAGCGAAGATGGGGCGCTGTCCGCCAGAAGCGACGCGGGTGCCGGACCGATGTCGTCGGCGCACGCGCATGCGAGCAGCGCGGCAATCGCGGCGGAGAAACAGAGTTTGAACGCACGAACCGGTGACATACGCAAATACCAATTGCACGGGTGCTAATTCAAATTACGCAATGCCCGGCAGGAAAATAATCCTGACGGCAACTATCAAAAGAGCGCGGTTAGTATTAAGGGCGAACTAACAGGAAATAGAAAAAGTGAGGCAAAAACCGATATTTACGGCTCGTAAGTAATTTGCGAAGTGCGCAACGATTTATTCAGAAAAGGGCTTTGTCCCATAAACGGCTCGTTGATGACTGTTGATTAGTGTTGCCCCATGGTTTGAGTGGGGATTTCAGCGTGACAACAGAATCGCTCTCGCCGGCTGCCCGGCTGATGTCGGCCTACGAAGGTAAGGCGACGGCCTACTTCACGAATGCCCGCGCTGATTTCGTGCGCCTCCTTCCCCGCGACCCCACGGCGCGGGTGCTGGAGATCGGCTGCGGCAACGGGGCGACCGGCGCGCTTGCCATGGCGCGGGGCCGCGCGGGGCGCTACGTTGGCGTGGAATTGATCGAGACGCAGGGTCGGAAAGCCCGCCAAGTGCTGTCCGACGTGCTCATCGGCGACGTCGAGCACATGGACTTCGACTGGCAACCGGCCGAGTTCGACGCGCTGATCCTGTCGGAGGTGCTGGAGCACCTGCTGGAGCCAGGCCTACTTCTGCGGCGTCTTCATCGCTTTGTGCGGCCGGGCGGGATGGTGCTGGCAAGCTCACCCAACATCGCCCATTGGAGGGTGCTGCGTGAACTCGTCAAAGGCCGCTTCGATCTCGCCGATCAGGGCGTATTCGATCGCACGCACCTGCGCTGGTTCACCCCGGCCACATTCGCGGCGATGTTCGAGATTGCGGGCTTCCGGATCGATCATATAAGACCGGTGACCCCGTTTTCGCCCCGCGTCGAGATGATCTCGCGCTTGACGTCGGGCCGTCTCGATCACCTGTTCATGACGCAGATCGCCGTGCAGGGCACGCGGCGCTGATCGCGCGGCCGGTGACGGCCAACCCCGGTGACCGCCGGTCCTGGTGGCGACCAGTCCTGGGGACCGCAAGTCCTAGAGGACCAGAAGATCGGTCTTGCCTGTCATCACGTCGTAGTCGCAGGCGATCCGCGAGAACCGGTCGCCGACCGTCAGCCGGACCACGGGGTTCTTGAAGCGGGCATTCCACAGCGGGTGTTCGAACTGCCAAATGGGTACGCTGAGCCGTGGGTTACCGAGCAGCACCTCCGCCGTTTCCGGTTGTTTCCAGTTCACCGAGCCCACAGCGACCGGCATGCCGCGAGCGTCCGTCTGCGGCCGCGACACACAGGCCGACTGGGCGTGCATTTTGTAGGCGGCGAGCAGAGCCTCGTTGGCAGCATCGCGATGCAGCTTATCCTGCGCCCAGACCTTGGCGGCGACGAGCACGGCAAGAAGGATCAGAACCGCGCGCATGAGTCCCCCCTTTTTCGGATCCGGCCGGGTGTGGAGCCGGGCCGCGCGCCGCGTCGGCGTGGCGGTCTCCTATCCGGAGGCGGCTGCAACAATAAGCAGCAGTGTCGCCGATCGCGGTGAACAAAGAGTAAGTCTCCGTGCCGCGCCGGCACTCTGATTTCTGCGCCGCCACAGCCCTTGTCAGCCGCCCGCCCTTGCGGCAATAGGGGCGATCCTCAACCAAAGTCGAACCCCGGGTAGGATACGCAACCTATGTCCAAGAAGAAAATTCTGATCACCTGGCCTCTGCCGGAAGCCGTCATGGCCCGCGCCCGGGAGACCTATGACGTCATCGCCCACGGCGACGATCCCAAGATCACCATCGACGAAATGCTGGAGGCGGCAAAGTCGGTCGACGCGATCCTTCTGACGCTGAACGAGAAGTGCCGTGCCGACGTGATCGAACGCATCCCCGAGCACATCAAGTGCATTTCTACGTTCTCCATTGGCTTCGACCATATCGACCTGGAAGCCTGCAAGAAGCGCGGGATCAAGGTCGGCAACGCCCCCCATGGCGTCACGGTCGCCACCGCGGAAATCGCGATGCTGCTCCTGCTCGGCTCCGCTCGCCGCGCGTCGGAAGGTGAGAAGATGATCCGGACGCGCTCGTGGCCGGGCTGGCAGCCGCTGCAACTCGTCGGCCAACGCCTCGATAATAAGAATCTCGGCATCTACGGCTTCGGCAAGATCGGCCAGGCGCTCGCGCAGCGCGCACGCGGCTTCGACATGAACATCCACTACTACGACATCTACCGCGCCAAGCCCGAAGTCGAGGCGAAGTACAACGCCACCTATCACCAAAGCCTCGACAGCCTTCTCAGCGTGTCGCAGTTCTTCTCCATCAACGCACCCTCGACGCCCGAGACGCGCGGCTTCTTCAACAAGGCCACGATTGAAAAGCTGCCCAAGGGTGCCGTCGTTGTGAACACGGCCCGTGGCGATCTCGTCAACGACGAGGACATGATTGCCGCGTTGAAATCCGGCCGCCTGTCTTACGCCGGTCTGGACGTGTTTGCGGGCGAGCCCAAGATCCACGAAGGCTACTACGACCTGCCGAACACTTTCCTCTTCCCGCACCTGGGTTCCGCGGCCATCGAAGCGCGCAACCAGATGGGCTTCGAGGCGCTCGACAACATCGACGCGTTCTTCGCCGGCAAGGACATGCCCTTCAAGCTGACCTGATCGGACCAAAGTCAAAATTACGAAGGGCCGGGGTGGCATGCGCCGTCCGGCCCTTGTTTTTTTCGTTCGCCCCGCCATGCTGACGGCTGAAAGGGCGAAGAATGAGCGCGAAAGGTCTGCCGGTCACCGAAAGTATGTCAAAGCCCCGCCCCGTGGTCCGGGGCCGGATGCCTGCGATCGGCCTGGCTCTTGGAGGCGGCGGCGCTCGCGGGCTTGCCCACACCGTGATGTTGGAAGCCTTCGACGAACTTGGCCTCAGGCCGAAAGTCATGGCCGGAACTTCGATCGGCGCCGTGATCGGGGCGGCTTATGCCTCGGGAATGTCGGCCCGCGAGATTCGCGCCCAGATGCACGAGATTCTTTCGGCACGCATCGAACTCATACGCGATCTCTTCGCCGCCCGCGCCCGCACATTGCCGCGCGTCTCGGGCATCTTCGGGCCATTGAACGCCATGCTCTCTCCGGAGGCCCTTCTCGATCAGATCTACCCGGCTCGGGTTGCCCGCGATTTCGCGCAACTCGAAATCCCGCTCAAGATCGTCGCCACAGACTTCTATGCTCTCGACGCGCGAATTTTCGAAACGGGTTCGTTGCGCCAGGCTGTTGCTGCCAGCATGGCGCTTCCGGCTGTTTTCGAGCCGATTGTCCTGGACAACCGCGCCTATGTCGACGGAGGCCTCGTCAATCCGCTGCCCTACGATCTGGTTCGCGATGGAACCGATGTCACGGTCGCCATCGATGTGTCGGGCGTTCCAGTTCCGGCGCCCGATCGCGTCCACCCGACCGCGACGGAAGCTCTGTTTGCCTCCTCCTTCATTTTCGAGCGCACCATCATCCGCGAGAAGCTGAAGACGGAGCAGCCCGACATTTTCATTCAAGCCGGCACCAGTCACTTCCAGTTGTTCGATATCTGGAGGGTCGACGAAATACTCGCGGCTGCGGCTCCTGCCAAAGCCGAACTGAAGGTAAAACTGGAACGAATTCTGGGTGCCGAAACTTTGCCAATTGAAATGGCCGGCCACGCACCGCTGCCTGCCATCAGGCAGGAAACGCCAACGGCCCTGGTGCGCGCCGGGAAGTCTCGCTTGATCCGGCGATTGAAAGATCTGAAGCGCACGCGCAAGCCGCAAGACTAGCGCCGGTCTGCAAAGAAGCGTTTTAAGATCATCGCCGCTTCATCTTCTCCAAGACCCGGATAAACGTCGGGCGAATGATGGCAGGTGGTATGCGAAAAGACCCGCGCGCCGTGCTCGACCCCGCCGCCCTGGGGATCGCAGGCGCCATAGTAGAGCCGCCGGATGCGCGCAAACGAGATGGCGGCTGCGCACATCGGGCAGGGCTCGAGCGTCACGTAGAGATCGAATCCGGGTAGCCGCTCCGAGCCGGCCGCCCGGCAGGCGGCCCGGAGCGCGAGGATCTCGGCATGCGCCGTCGGATCGGACAGTTCCCGCGACCGGTTGCCTTCCGCAGCGACGACGCGCCCGTCCGGTGAGACGACGACCGCACCCACGGGAACTTCGCCCCGCCCTGCGGCGAGCCGCGCTTGCTGGAGAGCCACTTCCATGTGGCCGGTTTTCGCAGGCGATGTCATAAGCGGTCCCGAACGGGCAACAGGCCCGCTCCATGTCGAAGGGCACGCATCTGATGCGCAAACCCCGCTCCGGTCAACGTCCGCCCGCGGGTGCCGGTAAACCCGGTCAACCCCGCCGCCCCGCGGCGGCAAACGATCGCGCCTCCGCACGAAGGGATGACCGCCCTGAGCGTCCCTTTGCAAAGCGCCATCCCGCGCCCGCACCGCCGGCTGCGGCGCCGAACGAACCCATGCGCATCGCCAAGGCGATAGCCCGGGCGGGGCTTTGTTCGCGCCGTGAAGCGGAGCGCTGGATCGCGGAGGGGCGCGTCTCGGTCAACGGCAAGATACTTCCGACACCCGCCGTCGAAGTCGGGCCCGGCGACAAGATCCTAGTCGACGGCAAACCGCTGCCCGCCGCCGAGCCAGTGCGGCTCTGGCGCTACCACAAGACGAAGGGACTCGTCACGACGCATCAGGACCCGCAGGGCCGCCCTACGGTTTTCGAGAAGTTGCCGCCTGAGATGCCGCGCGTGATCTCGATCGGTCGTCTCGATTTCAATACAGAAGGCCTGCTGCTGCTGACTAACGATGGTGAACTCGCCCGGCACCTCGAACTTCCCGCTACCGGCTGGCTCCGCCGCTATCGCGTCCGGGCGCGGGGCCGCGTGACGCAGGCAGAACTCGACAAGCTCAAGGATGGAATAGAGGTCGAAGGTGTGCGCTACGGCGCCATCGAGGCGACGGTGGACACCGCTCAGGGTGCCAACATCTGGCTGACGGTCGGCATTCGCGAGGGCAAGAACAGGGAAGTGAGAAAGGTGATGGCGGCGCTGGGTCTCGATGTTTCCCGCCTCATCCGCATTTCCTTTGGCCCCTTCGAACTGGGCGAACTCGCGCCCGGTGCGGTCGATCAGGTCCGCCGCAAGCACCTGGCCGAGCAGTTGGGTCCCGACACCGCAGGAAAATTCGGCCTCGTCGAAACGCCGCAACAGCGCCGCGAACGCCATGCGCGGGGTAAAGGGAAACCCGGATCAGGCGAGGACGACGCGTGAGGATCGTCGGCGGAAGATTGAGGGGCCGAAGCATTGCAAGCCCCGCGCACGAAGGCGTGCGCCCGACATCAGACCGTGTGCGCGAAAGCGTCTTCAATGTTCTGCTGCACGGCATCGAAGACTTCACAATCGATGGTGCGCGCGTGATCGACCTGTTCGCCGGGACGGGTGCGCTTGGCCTGGAAGCGCTTTCGCGCGGGGCATCGCATGTCCTTTTCGTCGAAGAGAATGCCGAAAGC
>JBLMYE010000119.1:0-10809 GCA_050258115.1 Deltaproteobacteria bacterium
GGCGATTGCCAGTTCCCCGTCCATCGCATGGCTCAGAGCAGCCTGCCGCGAGTCGGTCAGCGCGATCGGCGTACCATCCGCAGCATGCAGGGCAAACAACCGGATACCGGCGGGCAGACCCTCAATGGCAGGGAACTGCTGACGGGCCTCTTCCACGCTGAGAACCTTTATATAGGCGACCTGACCGCCCCCCAACCGAGCCAGTTCGATCTCGCTCATCGGGGGTGGGGCGGCCGTCGCGGATGGCCGCGCGCCGCTCGTCTTGAGCTTTTTTTCCGTGGTCTTACTTTTCATGACGCACAATCCTCCTGGAGGAGATCTTGGCAGAACGTCACGTGCGGGGCGTGGCCAGGCATCACAGTTTACCTGCGGGGGCCCTCGATGGTTCACCACCCACGTATCATCGTCCTACGATTCAATGGAAATGGCTGTAGCGGCGTGGCACCTACGCGCCCTTTTTCTCCGAACCGATCTCGATCTTACGGACGAGACGCTCAGGTTCATGCCGCACCAGATCGATCGACAGAAGGCCGTTCTGCAAGTCCGCAGCCTGAACCTCTATTCCGTCCGCCAACAGAAATGTCTTGCTGAACTGACGGGCCGCAATTCCACGGTAGAGGTAGTCGCGATCCTTATCGTCCTGGGCTTTTCCACGGACGATGAGCTGCTTGTCTTCCAATGTCACATCCAGATCGGCCCGCGTGAAACCCGCCACGGCCAGCGTGATCCTGAGAGCCTCCGGCCGGGTACCCTCACCCGCGACCCGCTCAATATTATAGGGAGGATATCCGCTTCCGGCACTCTTGCCGGCGCGCTCGATCATCCGCTCGATTTCCTCAAATCCCAACAAGAGCGGATTCGATAACATGGTCATCCTTGTCATTCGGCGTCGGTCCTTTTCATAAAGCGACCTGTTTGTCCGGGCGGCCCGAGCACATCGGCATCCTCCCTTCGTCGTTCAAACTCGATATGGGTGCGGCCTAGCCGAGGTTCAAGATTGCACGGCGATCCGGCCGGGTGCCTCACTTCGGTGCGACTTTAACTCTAACCGGAGAGCTCGCGACCAGAAGGGCTCCCGGAAATGCGACCTAAGATCTTGTTTATTCTCATCTTCGCAACGCTGGCACCGCCCCTCGGCCTTGCCGCGGAACCAGCCGGTGAAGAGGCCGTCACGCTGGCGGCGCCGAAGACCGGCCTGACCCCGGAGGAGATCGCGGAGCGAGAAGGCCGCCGGTCCTGCAAAGCGGCCTTGTGCGCGGCTTTCCGCAATCCGGCGAACGGTAACAACGTCGCCTGCTCCATCAAGAAGAGCTTTCGCAAGGAACAGCTTCAGAAAATCGTCTCCAAAGCGAAGGTGTCGTGGCCCTGGGGGCGCGTCGTCTGCAGTGCCGACTTGAAGGCGGACCGATCGGTTCTTTCCAAAGCTCTGACGAGCGAAAAACTGCTCGTGACGTTCGATCCGCACAAAGTGGCCTGCCAGATCGAGCACGAAGGAGCGGCGCCCTCGAGCATCACGGCTGAGACGACGCCATCCATCACATTCGAAAACGGAAAAGCCGTCAACGCCGTGATGAACTGGGGCAAGGTCGAAGGGCCGACCCTGGTCAAGGGCCTGATGTGGACGGCGACGGCAACGGACAACACGGTCAACGTCCTGGGGTCCATGGTTGTCGACGACATGAACGACTTCGTCACCGCGAAATGCGACGAAGTCAAACCCGACTGGCAAGGCAGATAAGCCCGTTATAGCGCGCGTGGCGGATTGGCGTTGGCGGGCGCGTCCGGCTGCGGCGGCTTCTCGCCGGGATTGGCGGGCGGGGCCTCGCTGCCTGCCCCCTTGTTCTCGCCTTCCGCTGACTCCAGAACCTCCTCGGTCGCCTGCTTGGCTTTGTCGAGCACGTCGCTCGTCGCCTGCTTTGCCTTTTCTAGCGCCTCGAGAGTCGCTTCCTTCGCCTTATCGATGGCAGGCCCCGCGTTTTGCTTCGCCACGCTCATGGCTTTCTTGAAGGCCTCGCGTGCCTTCTCAATCGCCTCGATGGCGGCCTTCTTCGCGTCTTCGATCGCCGCGTTCGTTTCATCCACCGTTGTTCCAGCATCTCGGGGAGCGTCCGGCGGAGAACCGGCCACAGCCGGCGGTGAGGTGCCCGGCGACGGCGGGGCCTCCTGGGCAGTGGCAGATTGGCCGAGAACGGCGAGCAAGGCGACGAGCGCGATCATCGGACGAACTGTCATGCGAACCTCCATGATAAAGGGTAATATAGGTAGGTAAGGGCCAATTAGGAAGCTTGCGGTCGAGATGCCCGGCTGCAGCGTTCGCGAGCCACGGGTTTGAGCGATGTCTGAATCAAGCGACAAAGCCTGCCGGGTAATCCATGCCGATGCCACGTACGACGGCAAGCAGGGCCTTACGTACTTCTGCGGAATTGCGGCCGAAACCGTGGGATCGACGGCCATCTGCATGCATTTGCTGACGGTCCCGCCCGGTGGCCGTGCAAAAGCCCACCTGCACGAAAATCACGAAACGGCGATCTATGTGCTCGAGGGCGAGGCGATCACGCTGTACGGTGATAAGCTGCAACACCACATCCATACGCGGACAGGCGACCTGGTCTACATTCCGGCGGGCGTGCCGCATCTGCCGGTCAACATCAGCGACCGGCCGGTGTCTGCCGTGATCGCGAGAACCGATCCCAACGAGCAGGAGAGCGTCCTGCTGCGGCCAGACCTTGAGCAATATGCAGAAGCACGCATTGCCGAACTGAAGAGAGAATTGGGGTAAGGCTACCGGCAGCAACCGCGCGCCGCGCCGCGCATCGAGCCATTGCACGAAATCCACCGGAGGATGCCATGTATTATACAGTTGGACTGAAACTCGATGGTCGCGCCCGCCATGTCGCCGCCGAAGGCGAGGATGCGCTGGACGCCGCTCAGAAGGTGAAGTCGGAACATCCAACGGCGAAGATCACATACGTCCGCCGCATGAACCGCCGCGGGGATGCGCGCCACCCGATCCCGAGCTTCGAGAGAGCATTTAACTGACGACCCCCGCCGCGCCGGCCCGAACCTTGCCCCACCGTCGCTCCTTGCGGACATGTTCCGCTCGCTCGGCGAGGCTCGTCTGCTGATCCAGGAGTGGCGCCACGATGACAATCGTCTCCGGCCTCACTCTGCTTTCGCTAATCAGACACGAGACGCGTTCCACCAACGCGATCCGGCCCTTGCCGAGACGAACGATCAGGTCAAGAGACTGAGCCCCTGACTCACTCTCCGAGTGGAGGGGAGAAGGGCCTCAGGTCAGTGCACTAATCAGCTGCAATGAAGTCCGCGGAGTGCTCCCGTATCGGGTCATCCGATGATCTGACCAGTTCAGAATCCAATCTCAATCAGCGAAAGAAGACGTATTTGATCAGGGCCGCGAAGATCAGCAATATGAGAAGTATTCCGAGCCCGTGTCCGAACCCCATGCCCCACATCATGTCATTGTTCATCATGGTCTAATTCTCTCGTCAAAGGTGGAAGCAGGCGACCCTATCGACGAGGGAACGGTTCGAGTATGATCGACGTCATTGACAAGCAATGAGGGCGAGCCAAATAGAAGCCGCTGGAGATGATATGGTGCTGCTTCGGCCAGTTATTGCGATTTTGCTCGCCCTTAGCCTTGCGTTAGCTCCTGCAGCGGCGATGGCGGTGGGCACGTTTGGCAAAAGTGCGTCTAGCGCGTCTCAAATCTCGCGGCCAGGCAAGATGGCTCATATGCCGGACTGCCCAAGCATGAAGCAGAAGTCAGGGCCGGCGGTGCGCACGGACACCAAGCCTGCTGCTGGTTCAGCTGGCCATAAATGCCCGAATTGCAATGAAAACGGGTGCAGCAGCAATCTTTGCCAGCTCAAGTGCTTCAAGGTTTTCGGCGCACTGAGCGAGAGCGTCGTGGTGAATCGACCTGCCACGGCTATTCTTGAGCCGGTCCACTATTTGCCCCTCAACCCGGTGAGCCGGAAACCGCAGCCGCCACCTCCCCGAACCTGAGCGCGCATTGCAACCGCCGTAGCGAGGCTACGGCGGAAAAGATGACGTGCGCGCATTCGTGCGCCAGAGCTCAATTCGGGAGATTCCAAATGACGAACTGCAAAACGGGCCTCGCTGCGGCGTGGCTGCTCGTTTCCTTAGGCACGCCCGCATTTGCTGCTGCCTCGAACTATCAATTCGAACCGGTTGCGGCGACTGTCCGAGGTGGCGCCGGGTCTGAGATCGCCGTCAAGCTGATCGACAAGCGGACCGGTAAACCGGTCGGCGGAGCGGTCGTGTTCAGAACTCGCCTCGATATGTCGCCAGACAGCATGGGTGAGATGGAAGCGAAGCATGAACCGCTGCCCTCCACCGAACCTGGAGTCTACCGTTTCAAGGCTGATTTCACCATGGCAGGCAACTGGGCCCTGACCTTGCAGGCCAAAGTGCCGGGCGAGACTGACACCGTACAGGGCTCGGTCGTCTTCAAAGCCAAGGACTGAGGGCCATGAACACAGCGAACACGGCGCGGGCAGCGGCAACGCTGCTCCTCATCGGCTGCGCGGCTGTCGACCTCGAGATCAACAGGCTGAGTTCACCTGCGCTGGCGCAGAGCACTCCGACCGGAAAAATCATCCTCTATTGGCAGGATCCTGATGGAAAGCCCGACTACTCATCGGTCCCAAAGCAGACAGAAGACGGACGCCCCTTTGTGCCGGTGTACGAAGGCGCCGAGAAGCAGATCGCCCCTGTCCGTTCGGTCACTCAGGCCACACCAACAGGCGATCGAAAGATCCTCTACTACCGCAATCCAATGGGACTGCCGGACACATCGCCAATCCCAAAGAAGGACTGGATGGGGATGGACTACATCCCTGTTTACGAGGGCGATGAGCAAAGCGGTTCGGGAGTCGTCGTCAGCCTCGATAAGATTCAAAGGGCCGGCGTTCGAACGGAAGTAGCACGCAAACGCAAGCTCATCCGCCGCGTCAATGCACCTGCGGTCGCAAAGCCTGACGAACGATCGCTGCACGTGGTTTCCCTGCGCGCCGACGCGTTTATCGAAAAGCTCTTCGTCAATGAAACCGGCCAACACGTGACTGCCGGCATGCCGCTGTTTCGCATCTATAGCCCGCAGATGGTCACCGCGCAGATCAATTATCAAATTGCGGCGAGAGATCGAACCGCACGCAGTCTGGAAGGAGCCGAGCAGCAGCTCAAGAATCTCGAGGTTCCCAGCGATGTCCTGACACGCCTTCGTACGACCGGCGAACCTGTCATGTCGATCGAATGGCCGGCGCCTGTCGCGGGCGTTGTCATGGAGAAGCGGGTCGTCGAAGGACAGATGGCGCGAATGGGCGAGGAGCTGTTTCGATTTGCAGACCTCTCGCATGTCTGGGTCGTTGCCGATGTGGCTGAGCAGGACCTCGCTGCCATTTCCGCCGGCATGACCGCACACGTCCGCTTCACGGCACTCCCGACGCAGACGTTCGAAGGCAAAGTTACGTTCATTCTGCACGAACTCGACCCGGCCACGCGTACCGGCAAAGTCCGGATCGAAGTCGCCAATCCCGAACATCGCATCAAGCATGAGATGTATGCCGCGGCAGATATCGAAATTGGCGGGAGCGATGCCGAGCGGATCGCCGTGCCAAAATCTTCCGTGATCGACAGCGGAACACGGCAGATTGTTCTGGTGGCGCGTGGCGAGGGGCGCTTCGAACCTCGAAACGTCACACTCGGGCTTAAAGGCGAAGACTACGTCGAGATTCTGAGCGGGGTCGCCGATGGAGAGAATGTCGTGGTAGCGGCAAACTTCCTGATCGATGCCGAGAGCAATCTTAAAGCCGCACTTTCGAGTTTTTCAAGCGAAGGGGCAGCCGAAACGGAGCAGGCGAGATGATCGAGCGCATCATCCGCTGGTCGGCTGAAAACCTGCTTCTTATCGGCATCGCCGCGCTTCTTGCCGTCATCGCCGGTGCATACGCGGTCCGCCGCGTACCGCTCGATGCCATTCCTGACCTGTCGGATACCCAGGTCATCGTCTATACGGAGTACAGCGGACAAGCCCCACAAGTCGTCGAAGATCAAGTGACCTATCCGCTGACGACTGCAATGCTTTCGGTTCCGAAGTCGAAGGTGGTTCGCGGGTTCTCCTACTTTGGCGTTTCGTTCGTCTATGTGATCTTCGAGGATGGTACCGATATCTACTGGGCCCGCTCGCGCGTGCTCGAATACCTGTCTGCGGCGGCGCGCAATCTGCCGGGCGGCGTGACACCGACGCTCGGACCAGATGCGACCGGTGTTGGCTGGATCTATCAGTATGTCGTAACGGCCGCCCAGCGGACACTCGCCGAGCTGCGTTCGACACAGGACTGGCAGGTTCGCTTCTCGGTTGCCAAGGCCGAGGGTGTCGCGGAGGTGGCCAGCGTCGGCGGCTTCGTCAAGCAATATGCGATCATTGTCGATCCCCGGCGGCTCAAGGCTTTCAGCCTGACCTTGGAGTCCGTCCGCAATGCGGTTCGCGACTCCAACGCCGATGTGGGCGGCCGGGTCGTGGAGCTTGCAGAAACTGAATACATGGTCCGCGGCAAGGGCTACGTCCGCAGCATTTCCGATCTCGAACAAATCGTTCTCAAGACAGAAAAAGGGACCCCGGTTCTGCTCCGCGATGTGGCGCGCGTTGAATTGGCTCCGGATGAAAGGCGGGGCGTGACGGAACTCAATGGCGAGGGTGAAGTCGTCTCCGGGATTGCCGTCCAACGCTACGGCCAGAATGCGCTGTCAGTCATCAACAACGTCAAAGCGCGGCTGGCAGAGATCAAGAACAGCCTACCTGAGGGAACGGAGATCCTCCCGGTGTACGACCGGTCGGAACTGATCAACAGGGCCGTCGCGACACTCAAGACAACTCTCCTCGAGGAAAGCCTGATTGTAGCATTGGTCTGTTTTGTATTTCTGCTTCATGTCCGCAGTGCACTAGTTGCCATCATCACGCTGCCCCTTGGAGTCCTCATCGCCTACGCGTGCATGTATGCACTTGGGCTTTCCTCCAACATCATGAGCCTCGGGGGTATCGCTATTGCCATCGGGGCCATGGTCGATGCTGCGATCGTGATGATCGAAAATGCTCACAAGCATCTGGAACGCGCGCCAGCCGACAAGCCGCGCACCGAGATCATCATCGAGGCTGCCGGTGAAGTGGGCCCGGCCCTATTCTTTTCGTTGCTCGTTATCACGGTGTCGTTCCTGCCCATCTTCGCGCTGGAATCGCAGGAGGGGCGATTGTTCCATCCCCTGGCATTTACGAAGACGTTCGCGATGGCGGCCGCTGCACTGCTTTCGGTGACGGTTGTTCCGGCCCTCATGGTGATGCTCGTGCGGGGCAAGATCGTCCCCGAGCAGCAAAATCCGGTGAACCGGATACTGATCTGGGTTTATCGGCCCATGATAGTAGCCGTGCTGCGCGCCAAGGGTCTTACCATTGGCATAGCTGCAGTGTTGCTCGCGGCCAGTGTGTGGCCGGTCACGCGATTGGGTTCGGAGTTCATGCCGAACCTGAATGAAGGAACCCTGCTTTACATGCCAACGACGTTGCCAGGACTTTCGATCACGAAGGCGATGGAGTTGCTGCAAACGCAGAACAAGATCATCAAGACATTTCCGGAAGTGGAAAGCGTGTGGGGAAAGGCCGGGCGTGCTGCAACAGCGACCGACCCCGCCCCAACTGAAATGTTTGAGACGGTCATCAATCTCAAGCCTGAAGCGCAGTGGCGTCCCGGCGTTACGATCGACAGTCTGGTCCAGGAGATGGACCGCTCTCTGCAATTTCCTGGAGTTTCGAACGCCTGGACTATGCCGGTCAAGGCGCGCATCGATATGTTGGCAACCGGCATCCGGACACCGGTCGGGGTGAAGGTTCTTGGCCCGGATCTCGGAGTGATCGACGGCTTGGCGCGCGAGATCGAGGCCGCGCTGAAGACCGTCCGGGGAACGTCCAGCGCGTATGCCGAGCGCATCATCGGCGGCTACTACCTCGATATCGTCCCCGACCGTGAGATGGTTGCGCGATATGGTCTAACGATCGGAAAGGTGCTGGACGTCATTCGATCGGCGCTTGGCGCGGAGACCGTCACGACCACGGTCGAGGGCCGCGAGCGTTACGGCGTGAGCCTGCGGTATCCGCGCGATTTACGATCCGATCCCGAGGCCATCGGCCGGGACGTTCTCGTTCCTCTGCCCAATGGCGCCTCCGTGCCTCTCGGCCAAGTCGCGTCCATAAGCGTCACGCAAGGGCCTGCATCGATCCGCACCGAGAATGCGCAACTGGCAGCGTATATTTTCGTTGATGTACACGACCGGGATCTTGGCGGTTACGTCGCTGAGGCGCGCGACACTGTTGCCGGGAAAGTAACGTTTCCTCCCGGATATTACGCCGTGTGGAGCGGGCAGTTCGAATACTACGAGCGCGCTCAAGCGCGCCTGATGATAGTGGTCCCGCTCACGTTGCTGCTCATATTTCTTCTCTTGTACCTCAATTTCCGCCGCCTCTCGGA
This sequence comes from Deltaproteobacteria bacterium, assembly GCA_050258115.1. GTDB lineage: Bacteria > Pseudomonadota > Alphaproteobacteria > Rhizobiales > Hyphomicrobiaceae > JAGVSR01. Next base: position 8,562 of record JBLMYE010000119.1, read on the forward strand.
AACTCTCATCGTGATGCTCTCTCTACCGTTCGCGCTGGTCGGAGGCCTCTGGTTCATGTGGTGGCTCGGCTTCAACTTCTCCGTCGCGGTGGCCGTTGGCTTTATCGCACTTGCAGGAGTGGCAGCGGAGACGGGAGTGGTAATGTTGATCTATTTGAAACACGCAATGGATGTACGACGCCGGAGGGCCGAGGACGAGAATCGTAGACTTGAAGCCTCAGACATTCACGAGGCAATCATGGAAGGGGCCGTCGAGCGCGTGCGCCCCAAGATGATGACCGTTGTGGCCATCATGGCCGGTCTTCTACCAATTCTATGGAGCCACGGTACCGGCTCGGAGGTGATGCAGCGCATCGCGGTACCTATGGTTGGCGGGATGCTATCGTCTGCCGTTTTGACACTGCTCGTCATACCGGCCCTATACGCGCTGGTGCAGGAACGGATGATATCACGACAGGCGAACCTGCTGCCGGCGGCGCAAACGTGAAATCCACGAAACGCGAATTTGGGGACGGCTGCCGGCCCGGAGCTGCGTTACGGAGGCCGGTCGCTGCCGACAGCAAAGTCGACACCCGTCCGCATCGGCTCAAACGAAGTTCACCCATAGCCATCGACGTCCGCTCACTCTGCTCCAGGGACCCTTGTTTTTTTGCAGGCCAAGAGGGACGGTCCTGAGCGGCTGCGAAGAAAACAAGCTCATTCGCTTGCATTGCTGTCGGCCAGCCTAGCACTTAGAACCGTTCACCTAGGTGCCAAGTTCTTTTGGCAATGGAAGCAGCCGACTAGCGGCGTTTGCAATCATCGCGTTGACATCAAGACCCGGGGCGACGTTTTCATAATCTTCGTCGATCAGAAGACAGGCCGCACCGTGGACGAAGGTCCATAGACTGAGAGAGATCTGCAAGGGGTCGCCTTCGGCATTGTTCCGTTCGCAATAGAAGGCGACCTGGCTGATTAGATTTCTGAAACAGGTGCGGCCGGTTTCTTCGACGTCTTCATCCCGCTTGATTGCTTTGTTGTGGCCGAACATCAATCGGAACACCGCCGTCTCTTCCATCGCGAAAGCGATATAAGCCTGCCCCATTGCGATCACGCCTTCGATCGTACCTTCGCCTTTCGAGCGGACGGCAGCGAGTGAGCGTTCCGCCATCCAATCAAATCCCTGCTCGACGATGGCTTTCAGGATCTCGAGTTTGTCACGGAAGTGCTTGTAGGGCGCAGCCATCGCAAGCTCGCCACCCTCGGCATTTCTGCTCAGACGATTTTCAATGCCATTGGCGAGCAGAACGTCATGTCGGCCACGGGCGCAATCGACACGGACGCCGACAGGATCGCAATTCGCGTCAGTGGCGGCTTCACGAGCGAGGAGGCGATCCGCGCCGTACCCGTGGAAGCGGGCGGGCGGACATTCCGGCTTGGAGACATCGCGGCCGTGCGGCGCGGCTATGAAGACCCTCCTGCGTTTCTGGTGACGCATCGCGGCAAGCCGGCGGTCGGTGTTGCCGTCGCCATGGCCGAGAATGCCAACGTGCTTCAGCTCGGGAATGCACTTCACGAAGCGATCGCGAATGTGCAGCCGGACATCCCGCTCGGAATCGAGATCGAGCAGATCGCGGATCAGCCCCGGGTCGTCGAAGAGTCGGTCGGTGAGTTCTTAACTTCGTTCGCGGAAGCCTTAGCCATCGTGCTTATCGTCAGCTTTTTCTCACTGGGGTTCCGGGCGGGCATCGTGGTGGCGCTTTCCGTGCCGCTGGTTCTCGCCATCGTCTTCATGGTGATGTTCGCAAGCGGCATGAATCTCGATCGGATCACGCTGGGCGCGCTCATTATCGCGCTCGGTTTGCTCGTGGACGATGCGATCATCGCCGTCGAAATGATGGTCGTCAAAATCGAGGAGGGGTTAGACAGGTTGCAGGCGGCGGCCTTCGCGTGGAATTCAAAGGCGTTTCCGATGCTGACGGGCACGATCGTTACGGCGGCGGGGTTCCTGCCCGTAGGTTTCGCAAAATCGACGGCGGGTGAGTACGCGGGAAACATCTTTTGGATCGTCGGGCTGGCTCTCATCGTCTCGTGGATCGTGGCGGTCGTTTTCGCCCCTTACCTGGGGACTCGCATTCTCACGGCACGCGCTTCCGCGGGGCATCATGCAAACACCTATGACAGCCGACTTTATCAGGCGTTGCGCGGGACGGTGAACTGGTCAGTCCGGCGGCGGTGGCTGGTGATTTCCGCGACCATAGCCAGTTTT
>JBLMYE010000120.1:0-9254 GCA_050258115.1 Deltaproteobacteria bacterium
TATGGATGATGATGATCGCAGGCTTCGTCGTCACGACGATCGTCGCCAGCCACTACCTCGCACCATTCTCCATGACGCGCCTCGTCGCCGTCACGGCGACGGTGTCGGCAATTGCGCTTGCCGTTTCGTGTCTGGCGCTGTGGGGTGTCGAACCAAACCGGCGACCGGTAGACCAACCGGCCGGGCACGAGACGTCCGACGCCGCATCGAAGATTGCCTTCCGGGCGGCACTGGCCGAAGTCTGGAACGAGCCGCAGGCGCGCCGCTTCACCATTTTCGTTTTCGTTTCCATGCTGGCCTACAGCATGCAGGATCTGATCCTGGAGCCGTTCGCCGGCTTCGCCTTCGGACTGAGCCCCGCAGAATCGACCAAACTCGCCGGCCACCAGCACACGGGCGTGTTCCTGGGAATGGCGCTCGTCGCCATCGCCGGACATCCCCGCGTCGCCTTCGGTTCGCTCCGGTCCTGGACGGTCGGCGGCTGCATCGCATCGGCGCTGGCACTTCTCGCGCTCGTCCTCGCAGGACTCTTTGCCCCCGATTGGCCCCTGACGGCGACCGTCATCGCCCTTGGTTTCGCCAACGGTGCGTTCGCCGTGGCAGCCATCGGAACGATGATGGGCCTTGCGGGAGAAGGCCGCGAACGGCGTGAAGGCATCCGGATGGGTCTCTGGGGCGCGGCGCAGGCGATCGCCTTCGGCGCCGGTGGTTTCATCGGCGCGGCCGCCGCCGACCTCTTCCGCGGGTTCGTATCCGAACCGGCGGACGCATTCACGGTCGTCTTCGCCGTCGAGGCCATGCTTTTCCTCGTATCGGCGATCCTGGGCCTGCGCGCGATTGTCGAACCACGACCGGTCACGCCCCCGATTTTTGCTCGCCCCGTCATCGACGTGGCCAAGGCCGGAACCGCTGTTTGAACGAGGACAAAAGGTGTCGCGATGGAAACTTTTGATGCCGTGATCGTGGGAGGTGGCCCCGCCGGCGCCACGGCCGCAACAGATCTGGCGGCAAACGGGTATTCGGTACTTCTGCTCGATCGTGCCGGACGGATCAAACCCTGCGGCGGTGCCATTCCGCCGATCCTCATCGAGGAATTCAACATCCCCGACGAATTGCTGGTCGCACGGATTCAGTCCGCCCGGATCGTCTCGCCCATGGATCGCAAGGCCGACATGCCCATCGACGGCGGTTACGTCGGCATGGTCGACCGGGAACATTTCGACGAGTGGCTGCGTGAGCGTGCCGCCCGCGCCGGCGCCGTGCGCCGCACTGGAACCTTCGAGAGCCTGAAATCCGATCAGTCAGGCTCGGTGCTCGTCACATTCAAAAAGCGTCTCGACGACGGCTTCGAGGCCAACGAAACAGTCCGCGCCCGCTTCGTCATTGGCGCAGACGGGGCCTCCTCGGCGGTGGCGCGTCAGGCGCTTCCGCGGGAGGAGGCGCCCCCCTTCGTGTTCGCCTACCACGAGATCGTGAAGAGCCCGAAGCCGGCCGACGGCGCCGCCTTCGAACCGCGCCGCTGCGACGTCTACTATAACGGCCGCTACTCCCCCGATTTCTACTCCTGGGTCTTCCCCCACGGCGAGACGACGAGCATCGGCACCGGAACAGCTCATAAAGGCTTCTCGCTGCGCGGCTCGGTCGCCGACCTGCGCAAAGCGATCGGCATGGCCGGTCACGAAACGATCCGCAAGGAAGGCGCACCCATTCCGCTGCGCCCGCGCAAACGCTGGGATGACGGTCGAAACGTCGTCGTCGCCGGCGACGCGGCCGGCGTCGTTGCGCCCGCATCCGGCGAGGGCATTTACTATGCCATGCTATCCGGCCGGATCGTGGCCGATAGCGTCGCCGAGGCGATCCGGACGGGTGATGCCCGTCACCTTGCGACCGCCCGCAAGCGCTTCATGAAGGCGCATGGACGGGTCTTCTGGGTTCTCGGCATCATGCAGCGGTTCTGGTACTCCAACGACGCCCGCCGGGAACGCTTCGTAACCATGTGCAAGGATCCCGATGTCCAGATGCTCACCTGGCAGGCCTACATGCACAAGAAGCTGGTCAAGGCAAAACCCATGGCGCACATGCGCATATTCGTGAAGGATATGGCGCATTTGCTCGGGATGGTCCCCCCCTGACAGGGTGTCGCGATGACCGGAACCGATCGCAAGCGTGAGGCAGACCGGCTGGATCCGGGCGAGGTAGGGTCGTCGCAGCATGGAAGAAGCATTCGCCACAGGGGCAATCGTCGACATCATCTTCGGATTGATGGCGCTCGAAGCTGCCGCACTTTTCGCGGTTCGCCGCCGGATCGGCCGCGGACCGTCGCCACTGGCTATCGTCTCCTCGCTCGCGGCGGGACTTTTCCTTCTCATTGCGCTCCGGATCGCGTTGACCGGCGGCCCGTGGCAGGCGATTGCCGCGGCGCTACTGGGGTCGCTGCTGGCGCACACGACCGACACCTGGCTGCGCTGGTCGCGCGACCTCGCCGCCCCTGCCGCTCCCAAGACGGTGTCATGAACCTGCAGGGCCTCATTCTCCGTGCCGACGGCGTCATCGCGGAAACCGACGCGCTGGAACGTTCAGTCTTGAACAAGGTCATCCAGTCGGCTGGCTTCGACTGGACGTGCTCGCGCGATGCCTTCGCCTCTCTCCGCCAGCACGCACGCCGCCGCGATCGCTATCGCCAGTTCGTACGGCAGAATCTCGGGGTCGATAGAAGCTCGGAAGACCTCGAACGGTTGATCGACGTGATGACCCGCCACTCGGGAACGGTCGCCCGCGAACTGATCGACAAGGACTATCTCGATCCGCGCTCAGGTGCCCGCGAGCTTGCGTCCGCTGCCCGCCAGGAGGGCGTGAAAGTCGCCATCGTTTCAGCCCTGCCGAAGCCCGAGGTCGAGCACCTCATGAACCACCTGTTCGGAGAGGGAGCCAAACGGCTCATTGCCTGTATCACGGCGCCCCAGTCGGTCGACGGCGATGAAAGCCTTCTCTCCGTCTACCAGCAGGCCGTCGAGAAACTCGGAATAGATCCCGCGTCCTGCCTCGCTCTCGAGGCGACCCCTCACGGAGCCAAGACGGCGCGCGAGGCCGGCATACCGGCAGTCATCCTCCTCGGCCACCACGACCCCAATGAAGACGTTTTGTTCACGATCAATGAATTACCCGACCTCATCGGCATAGAAGATCAACGCGAAGCCAGCATGGTCACCCCGGGCGATGGGATGGAAATCCTCGCGGCTCTGCGCCGCGCGCACGCAGGATACTTTGACGTGTTCGGCGGTCTGCACAGGAGCTACGCCATGAAAGTCTCCGACATCCTGAAGGACAAGGGTTCGGCGGTGAAGGCCGTGAAGGCCACCGACAGCATTCTGGCTCTGGCCCAGAAGATGAAGTCCGACGCCGTCGGCGCGATGGTGGTCATCGGCTCGTCGGGCAAGCTCGAAGGCATCATCACCGAACGCGACATCGCCAACGGCTTGGCCACGCACGGCGACGGACTGACCCGGATGCTCGTTGGCGACCTGATGACCAAGGCGGTCATCACCTGCTCGCCCGAAGACCCTATCGCCAATGTCGCCAAGATCATGACCCAGCGCCGCTTCCGTCACATGCCGGTTCAGCAGAGCGGCGAACTGATCGGCGTCGTCAGTATCGGTGACGTGCTGAAACACCGACTCGATGAACTCCAACTTGAAACCAACGTGCTGCGCGACTTCGTCATAGCGCGCGGCTGACACCAACGAGAGCCGGAAGCAAAGTCCCATGCCAGCAATCTTCCCCTTCTCCGCCATCGTCGGCCAGGACGAGATGAAACTCGCGCTGCTGATCGCAGCCATCGACCAGTCGGTCGGCGGCGTCCTCGTGTTCGGGGACCGCGGAACAGGCAAATCGACGACGGTCCGCGCGCTCGCCGCTCTGCTGCCGCCGATGCCCGTGGTCGAAGGATGCCGGTTCAATTGTCCACCCGGGTCTGGCTGTACGCATACCGAGAACGAAGCCGCAGGCACAGCGCCGGTTCCCGTCGTCGATCTTCCGCTCGGCGCAACAGAAGATCGCGTCGTCGGGGCGCTTGATCTCGAACGCGCACTTGTGCATGGACAGAAAGCCTTCGAGCCGGGCCTCCTGGCGCGCGCCCATCGGGGCTTCCTCTACATCGACGAGGTCAATCTCCTCGAAGATCATCTCGTCGACCTTCTGCTCGACGTCGCCGCATCCGGTGAAAACGTCGTCGAACGAGAGGGGCTCAGCATTCGCCACCCGTCGAAGTTCGTTCTCGTCGGCACGGGAAACCCCGAAGAAGGCGAGTTGCGGCCCCAGCTGCTCGACCGTTTCGGCATGTCGGTCGAAGTCCGCACGCCGGAGGACCTCAAGACGCGGATCGAGGTCGTTCGCCGCCGTGACGATTTCGAGCGCAACCCTGAAGCGTTCATCGCCCGGTTTGCGGAAGACGAGACGCGCCTGCGTAACCACATTGAAACTGCGCGAAAGCGCGTGCCCGCCATTCCGACCAGCGACAACGCCCTTGAACGCGCCGCACAACTGTGCGCGGAAGTCGGAACCGACGGATTGCGCGGGGAGCTCACGCTCATCCGCGCAGCCCGCGCGCTCGCCGCCCTCGAAGGCGCCGCGTCCATCGATGATGCGCACCTGCGCCGGGTCGCACCCATGGCTCTGCGCCATAGGCTTCGCCGCACGCCCCTCTCCAGTCCCGACAGCGGCGCGCGAGTCGACCGGGCGGTCAGCGATCTGTTTGGCGATGCTGGAGAGCGTCTGGTCATATGACATCCGATGCGGTCATGACCGGCAGCGCCTGGACCGACGCCTGTCTTGCGGCGGCGATCGTCGCCGTAGCACCGCACAGCATCGGCGGCCTCGTCGTTCGAGCGCGGTCTGGACCGGTCCGTGATGCGTTTGTCGATCACCTGAAATCACTGCTCGAGCCCGGCACGCCCCTGAGCCGGATGCCCCTCAACGCCGGCGACGATCGCCTACTGGGAGGCCTGGACCTTTCCGCCACCCTCGCTTGCGGCCGCCCCGTGGCCGAGCGCGGCCTGCTCGCCGACTGCGATGGCGGGCTCCTTATCGTCCCTAGCGCAGAACGGCTCGATAGCGGACGCACGGCCAAGGTGGTGCGCGCGCTCGATTACGGACGCGTGGAAGTGGAGAGGGATGGCATCTCCGCGAAACTGCCGGCGCGCTTCGGCATCATTGCTTTGGACGAAGGTGTCGAACCCGATGAGACGGTTCCCACCGCACTGCGCGACCGCCTTGCCATATGGCTCACGCTCGAGGGTCTCAGCCTTCGTGACACGGCCATAGCCCCGGGATGGCGCGAGCGTGTCGCCAGAGCCCGCACGCTGTTTCCCGAAACCGCTGTCGAACCGAACCTGGTGCACCTGTTCTGCGAGGCTGGTACGGCGCTTGGGATCGTTTCCATCCGCGCGCCCATTCTGGCACTCGTGGTCGCACGAATTGCCGCTGCGCTTGACGGCCGGAGCATAGCGACCGCGTCCGACGCCGAGATCGCGGCGCGTCTCGTCCTCGGGCCCCGGGCTACCCGCGTTCCGTCCGAACCTGCGAACGATGACGATGAGGCGGCCCCGCCGGAACCGCAGCAGGCAGAGGCCCCGGAACGGACCGACGACCAGGGAGAAGACAGTCAGCCGGAGCAGGCCCTTTCGCCCGAAGACCTGGAAATGATCCTGGCGGCTGCGGCCGCGGCCATCCCGAAATCCGTACTCTCCGCTCTGGCCGCCGCCAATATAACAGGCCGAATCCCGACCTCCGCCGGTAAAGCCGGCGCAACCCGCGCGTCGAAACTCCGCGGCAGGCCCGCCGGCGTGCGGCGCGGCGAACCTCGCAACGGGAACACGCTGTCGCTGATCGAAACACTGCGTGCCGCCGCCCCCCTGCAGACGATACGCCGCCGCCTTCGCGGCGGTCCTTATCTGCTGCCCGACGGCCGCCAACGCGTAGAGGTTCGTCCCGACGACTTTCGTATCGCCCGCTTCAAACAGAAAACGACCTCGACGACGATTTTCGTTGTCGATGCGTCCGGGTCGAGCGCGCTGCACCGTCTTGCGGAAGCCAAAGGCGCCGTCGAAATCATTCTGGCAGAGTGCTACGTCCGTCGCGACAGTGTTGCGCTCATCGCTTTTCGTGGAACTTCAGCTGAAACGCTTCTGCCGCCGACGCGGTCGCTGACCCGCGCCCAGCGCAGTCTGGCTGCGCTCCCAGGTGGCGGGGGAACGCCGCTTGCAACCGCGATCGACAGTGCGGTTCAACTGGCGGCAGCACAGAAAAGCAAAGGCGTGAGCCCGACCGTCGTGCTGCTTACGGACGGCAAAGCTAACATCACGCGCGACGGAAAACCCGGCCGCAAACAGGCGATGACGGATGCACTGGCCGTTTCCGGCGAGATGCGCGCACTCGCCATCAATGCCTTACTGATCGACACGTCACCCCGGCGCAATGCGGAAGCTGAAGAGTTGGCTGCGATCATGTGAGCGCGCTACCTTCCCCTGCCTCACGCCGACAGCGCCCGGCTGTCCGAAGCCGTCTTTGCCGCTCGCCGCGATCAGGACGACGCGAACCGATCACGCTCGTGATACCGTTCCGGGACGAGAGGCCTCCGAGATGCCCGAAGCCCTCGATTTCGATCGTGACGGTCTTGAGTGGCCGAACCGGGAGAGAAGCCGGTTCGTCGAGACGGACGGCCTGCGCTGGCATGTGCAGCTCGCAGGTGACGGACCTCCCCTCCTCCTCCTGCACGGAACGGGCGCATCCACCCATTCGTGGGCCGGCCTGATCCCGCTTCTCGCGCAGCGTTTCACCGTAATCGCGCCCGATCTGCCGGGCCAGGGTTTCAGCCGTATTTCCGCGCGCCAGGATCTATCCATGGCCGGCATGGCACGCGCGTTGCGAGCCCTGCTCGACGTTCTGGACCTCGAACCACGATTTGCCGTGGGACATTCGGCAGGCGCCGCGATCCTCGCCCGCATGAGTATCGACCGGCAACTCGACCTGAAGTCGATCACGTCTCTCAACGGGGCGTTCATTCCCTTCGGCGGGGTCTTGACACGGCTCTTCTCGCCGCTGGCCAAACTTCTCACCTTGAACCCGTTCGTACCGCAACTGTTTGCCTGGAGTGCCAGCGACCGCTCGGCAGTCGAGCGGCTTCTCAAGAGCACGGGCTCGGCCATTCCCGAGGAGAGCCTGGCCCTCTACCAGCGTCTTTTCTCGACGCCCTCCCACGTATCGAGCACGCTTGCGATGATGGCGTCGTGGGATCTGGAGAGCCTCCTGCGCGACCTTCCCCGCCTCCAAACGCCACTGCTGCTGATCGTCGGCGAGAACGACCTGACCGTATCCCCCGACTCCTCGAAGCTCATTGCCCGTCTCGCGCCCTCGAGCCACATCATCCGCCTGCCGAACCTCGGACACCTGGCGCACGAGGAAAGGCCGGCCGAGATCGCCGACCTGATCGCGTCACGGACCGCTGAGACGGGAACCGGCGCGGAAATACCCGGCTGAACGAACTTCACCCTTGCGCTAGTCAGCTTTACACTCTTAAATGTCATCTTATGTTGACACATCCTGCCCGCACGAGTGCCCCCTACCCTGTTCCTGAAGCGCGGCCTCATGCCGTCGTAATCGGCAGCGGGTTCGGAGGCCTGGCGGCGGCGATCAGGCTCGGCGCCCGGGGCTACAAGGTCACCGTTCTGGAAAAACTCGATGCGCCAGGCGGCCGCGCCTATGTCTTCCGGCAGGACGGCTTCACCTTTGACGCCGGCCCCACCATCATCACCGCACCGTTCCTGCTGGAGGAGCTTTGGAGCCTGTGCGGCCGCAAGCTCTCCGACGATGTCGACCTGCGTCCGCTCTCGCCCTTCTACACGCTCCGCTTTCATGACGGCGAAACGATAACCTGCTGCGCTGACATGGACGCCATGCGCCGCGAAGTGGAGCGCATCTCCCCGCGTGACGTGAAAGGCTATGAGCGCTTCATGGAGCAGGCCCAGCAGATTTATGCGGTGGGCTTCGAGCAGCTGGGCGACGTTCCTTTTGACAGCTGGACGGATATGGCAAAACTCTTGCCGCAGCTTTTCAAGCTCGAAAGCTACCGCTCCATCTATGGTTTGGCCTCCAAGCATGTCCAGGACCCGCGCTTGCGGCTGTTTCTCAGCTTCCATCCGCTCTTCGTGGGCGGCAATCCGTTCAACGTCACATCGATCTATGGGTTGATCTCATTTCTCGAGCGCCGCTTTGGCGTCCACTTCGCCATGGGCGGCACCGGCAGCCTGGTAACGGGACTGGTCAGGCTGATACGGCAGCAGGGCAGCGAAATCCGCTATGGCGCCGAAGTCAGCGAAATCACACTTGATGGCCGCCGCGCCACCGGGGTTCGGCTGAAATCGGGCGAGACCATTCCCGCAGACGTCGTCATCTCCAATGCCGATGTCGCCTGGACCTACCGGTATCTGCTTCCCAAGAACGCACGCCGCACCTGGACCGACAAGCGTCTGGACAAGGCCCGTTATTCGATGAGCCTTTTCGTCTGGTACTTCGGCACGAACAAGAAGTACGAGAACGTTCCACACCACACGATCCTGCTCGGTCCGCGCTACAGGGAACTTCTCGACGATATCTTCGAATCAAAGCGTCTGGCCGACGACTTCAGCCTCTACCTTCACCGGCCCACCGCGACCGACCCATCGCTGGCTCCCGAAGGCCACGACGCCTTCTACGTGCTTTCTCCCGTGCCGCATCTGGAAGGCGACGCCGACTGGACGGTCGAGGCCGAGCCCTACCGCCGCCGCATCGCGAAATACCTGTCCGACACCGTCTTGCCGGGGTTCGAGGATCACCTCGTCACCTCACGCATCATGACCCCGATCGATTTCCGCGACCGCCTGATGTCATACAAGGGCGCTGCTTTCAGCCTGGAGCCAGTGCTCACTCAGAGCGCCTGGTTCCGTCCCCATAACCGCAGTGAGGATATCGAACACCTCTATCTCGTCGGCGCCGGAACCCATCCCGGAGCCGGCGTTCCGGGTGTACTTTCCTCCGCTCGCGTCCTCGACAGGATCGTGCCCGATGCATCAGCCTTCGCCTGAGGATCGGCGGCAGCACGCCGCAGATCTCGATGCCTGCCGGGAGAAACTGGCCAACGGGTCTCGCACGTTCCTTGCGGCCTCCCGGCTGCTGCCACGCCGCGTTCGTGATCCCGCCATCGCCCTTTATGCCTTCTGCCG
>JBLMYE010000121.1:0-8709 GCA_050258115.1 Deltaproteobacteria bacterium
GTTCGAGAGCACGCTTTCCAGGAGAGCCGACTGCTGCTCAGGCTTGCCCGAACGGCCATACGCGAAGCTCTTTCGCCGCGTATACGTTTCCGCCAGTTCATCCTCGTTCTGCCAGACGCCCTCTTCCACGAGTTGGTTGACGTTGGCCCCATAGGCGCCATCCGCGTTCGAGAACACGCGCAGTGCCGCCGTTTCCATGTCCACGCCCTTCGACTGCATGTAGGCGAGAGCGTGGGCGCGCACGAAGTTCATGTCCACCGGCTCATCCGCGGTAGCCGCCAGCCACGCGGCCTCCGCCAGCAGCTTTGTCTGCAGCGGAAGAAGATCGCGGAAGATGCCTGAGAGCGTGACCACAACGTCGATACGCGGACGCCCGAGTTCCTCCAGCGGCACGAGGTCTGCGCCGCAAAGACGGCCGTAGCTGTCGAAGCGCGCCTTTGCCCCCATAAGGGCGAGCGCCTGCGCGATGGGAGCGCCTTCCGTCTTGAGGTTATCGGTGCCCCACAGCACCAGGGCTACCGTTTCCGGCAGCGGGTTCCCGTCGATCCGGTAGCGCTCCAGGAGGCGGTTCGTCTGCCGGACACCGTCGGCCAGCGCGAAAGCGCTCGGAATCCGGAACGGATCGAACCCATGCAGGTTGCGTCCCGTTGGCAGAATGGCGGGTGTTCGAATGAGATCACCCGATGGCGCCGGCCGCACGAAGCGTCCGTCGAGCGCGTGCACAAGCGCGCCAAGTTCGTGCTCTTCCGACAGAAGCCGGTTCAATTCGGCCATCGCATGGACGGCCTCGATCGCCGCCGGGCTCCGCTCCCGCGTCGCAAGCGCAAGGGCCTCTTCGGGTCGCCTTCCCGCGACGATTGCTTCGAGCGTGACTTCGGCAGGCTTGAAATCCGGTCTCGCCTCTGCGGCGGCCTTGAGAAGATCGAGGCGTTCACCGGCGGTCATCGGCTCGCCGACGACGTGCAATCCATTCGGAATCAGCGTGTATTCGAGTTCAAGAACCGCAGTCCAAAGCTTGGCAACCTGCGACTCGGCATCCGCCAGCTCCCATTGCGGCTCAGCGGATGCGAGCTCCACCTGCGCCGCCTGTGCCTGGATCACCTGCAGGAGCGGACCGCGTTCTGCATCCGCTTCAGGTTCGAGACCGCGCCACCGTTCGATGGATGCCTTGAGGTCCAGGAGCCCGCGATAAAGACCTGCGGCTGAGATCGGCGGTGTCAGGTAGCTGATGAGGGTCGCTGCAGAGCGGCGCTTGGCGATCGTGCCCTCGGACGGGTTGTTGGCCGCGTAGAGATAGAAGTTGGGCAGATCGTTGATCAGGCGGTCGGGCCACGAAGCGCCGGAAAGCCCGGCCTGCTTGCCCGGCATGAATTCGAGTGCACCATGCGTTCCATAATGCAGAACGGCGTGCGCGCCGAAATCTTCGCGCAGATATCGATAGAAGGCTGCGAACGCATGGGTGGGCGCGAAGCTCTTTTCGAAGAGCAGACGCATCGGGTCGCCCTCGTATCCGAACGCGGGCTGAATGGCGACGAGCACATTCCCGTACTGCGCACCAAGCACGAAAATCGACTGCCCGTCGCTCTGCGCCCGCCCCGGAGCAGCACCCCACTGCCCTTCGATCTCTTTCAGCCATTTCTGGCGGCGTACATGCGTGTCGGCGGGCACCTTGGCCACCACATTCGCAGTGGTTCCGTAAAGCGTGGAATTTCCGCTGATGATTTCGGACCTCAGCGCATCGACGCTCGCCGGCAGATTGACGCTGTAGCCGGCATCCTTCAGCGCCTTCAGCGTGTTGTACAGCGATGCAAAGACCGAAAGGAACGCCGCTGTTCCCGTCGCACCGCTGTTGGGCGGGAAGTTGAAGAGAACGATGGCGAGTTTGCGTTCAGCGCGCTGGCTCCGACGCAGTGCAACCAACCGCGCGACCCGTGACGCCAGCATCTCCGCCCGCTCGGCGCACACATGCATGTTGCGCTCGGCTTCGCCTTTCGGCAGCACGCAACGCCGGTCACACCCCACGCACGGTTCACCGGTTCCGTCAGACCGGCCGCCGAATACCATCGGACCCGTGGAACCATCCAGTTCCGGGATCGCCACCATGATCGTCTGTTCGATCGGCATGAGGCCGCGATCCGATCCGCCCCACTGTTCGAGCGACTGGAATTCGACCGCATGCGCAGCCACATACGGTACATCGAGGGCCGACAACATGTCCTCGGCCGATTTGGCGTCGTTGTAGGCGGGGCCGCCGACGAGAGAGAACCCCGTCAGCGAAACGACGGCATCCACCGTCGCGCGGCCGTTCTGCTGGAAGAATTTCTCGACCGCCGGCCGCGCATCGAGCCCGGTAGCGAACGCCGGAACCACGTCGAGCCCCCGCGCTTCGAGCGCAGCCAGGACGCCGTCGTAATGGGCGGTATTACCGGCGAGCAGATAGGACCGCATGACGAGAACGCCGACACGGCCGCGCGTTCCCCTGGAGGGAAGATCCGCAAGCTTCTCCGTCATCCGCTGCGGCAGGGCGGGATGGTAAAGCCCGACATCCGGATAGACCATCGGCAGTTGCGACTTGAGCGTGCCGCGCAAGGCCCGGCGGGGCCCGTCTGCATACCGGTCCACCAGATAGCGGACCATGTTGACGACGTTCTCCTCCGAACCCGCGAGCCAATACTGCAGGGTCAGGAAGTAGGCGCGCACATCCTGGGCAGGGCCCGGAATGAAGCGAAGAATCTTCGGAATCCTGCGCAGCATCGCCATCTGGGATTCGCCTGACGAATGCGCCTTGTCTTTGGAACCGCCGCGCAGCCGCTTGAGGAGGGCCATCGCACCGCCCGGCTCCCCGTTCATCGAGAACGAACCGAGCCGCGTGAGTTTGATGATCTCGCCGGCCGACAGGCAACCGATCATCGCATCGCAGTGATCCCTCCGCGCCTGCAGATCCGGAAGAATGGCGCGAATGTGATCTTCCATGAAAAGCATGCAGGCGATCACGATGTCGCCCTGGGCGATGTCGGCCTTGCACCGGGACAGCGCGGCCCCGTCATGCTCCCAGTCGGCGGCGGCGTGCAAAGTGATCCTGACGCCCGGAACCGAACGCTCCAGCACGCGCTGCGCGCGATCGACCGCTCCAGCCAGATGGCTGTCAAGCGTCACGATCACCACCCGGACCAACGCCGGGTCAGCGGCTGAAGTGGGCCTTTGCGTCATACAGCGTCTCGATGGTTATGGTCTTGATACCGCGCTCGGCTGCGTAGCGTTCTGTGTTCCGGCGGGCCTTGCCACGGACGAAAAACGGAATCTTGCCGAGTTCCTTCTCGGCATCCGGAGCCCATCCGCCGGGTTCTTCGGCAGCGGCAGGTTCCGGCTGCGCAACGATGATGTCACCGGCCGGAGCAACCGCAGCGGCAGGAGGAGCCGCGGACGAATCTCGTGCGCCGCCATGCCCACCAAGATGCGAGGGACCGGCGCCGTCGTGGAACTCGAAATCGTCCCGGAACATCTGCAGCAGATGTTCCTCAAGTCCCATCATCAGCGGATGCACCCAGGTATCGAACAGAACGTTGGCGCCTTCGAACCCCATCTGCGGAGCGTACCGCGCGGGAAAATCCTGAACGTGGATCGGCGCGGAAATCACCGCGCAGGGCACCCCGAGACGCTTGGCGATGTGACGCTCCATCTGGGTGCCCAGCACAAGTTCGGGATGCAGATCACGAACCGCCTGTTCGACGTCCAGATAATCGTCGGTGATGAGGGCCTCGACGCCGTATTGAGCCGCGGCCTCGCGAACCTCGCGAGCGAACTCCCGCGAATACGTTCCAAGCCCGACGACCTTGAAGCCCAGCTCGCTGCTGGCCACTCTGGCGGCGGCAATGGCATGCGTCGCATCGGCGAAAATGAAGACGCGCTTGCCGGTTAGATAAGTGGAATCGATGCTGCGCGAATACCACGGCAAGCGCGAACGCTCGCGCCCGAGGAATTCTGCCGGATCAAGACCGGCAAGCTCTGAGACTTCCTTGACGAAGGCGCGCGTGCCGGTCACCCCGATGGGAATGTTCTTCGTGAAGGGCTGGCCGAAGGTCCGCTTCAGCCAGTTGGCGGCCGTATGCGCGACTTCAGGGTAAAGCACCACGTTGAAATCGGCATCAGGAAGCCGCGCCAGATCCGAAGGACGCGCGCCCTGGGGTGCCACCACGTTGACCTCGATCTTGAGATCGGCAAGCAGACGCAGAATTTCCGCCAGGTCGTCGCGATGGCGGAAGCCGAGCGATGTCGGCCCCAGAACGTTGCAGCGCGTGCGCTCCCCCGCAGCACGGGCCGGTCGCGCAGCGCCGGGCGCCGGCACCCGCGTGCCCGCGAAAGCGCGCACGAGTTGATAGAAGGTCTCCGCCGCTCCCCAGTTCTCTTTCTTCTGGTAGGCCGGCAGTTCCAGAGGCACGACGGGGCAATCAAGTCCGAGAGCTTTCGCCA
Source organism: Deltaproteobacteria bacterium (assembly GCA_050258115.1). Taxonomy (GTDB): domain Bacteria; phylum Pseudomonadota; class Alphaproteobacteria; order Rhizobiales; family Hyphomicrobiaceae; genus JAGVSR01. The sequence continues at coordinate 4,471 of JBLMYE010000121.1, forward strand.
AGCCGCCCGGATCGTCCTGGATGAGTTCCGCCGTGCACGACGCGCCGACGATCATCGCCTCGGGACGGAAGCGTTCATAAGCCGACTGCGCTGACGTCTTGAAAAGCTCGGCCGTATCGCCCCCGAGGTCGCGGGCCTGGAAGGTTGTGTAGGTAACCGGCGGACGGGTGCTGTTGCGCTCAATCATCGTGAACAGGAGATCGGCGTAGGTATCCCCCTGAGGGGCATGAAGGACGTAATGCAAACCCTCCATCGAGTTCGCGATCCGCATCGCGCCGATGTGTGGGGGGCCTTCATAAGTCCAAAGGGTCAGTTGCATGGCGTCACACCTCCAGGCGCGTGCGCCGCACGAGCGGCCGCGTGAAGAGTTCCGCCAGATCGCCGGCCTGCTCGAACCCTTGCACGGGCGTGAACAGCAGCTCGATCGACCACTTCGTCGTGAAACCCTCCGCTTCGAGCGGATTGGCCAGACCGAGCCCGCAGACGACCAGATCCGGCTTTTCGGCGCGGCACCGGTCGAGCTGACGCTCCACATCCTGACCTTCGCTGATGAGCGTGGCCGCCGGGAGCTTGGCAAGATCGAGCGCCATTTGATGACGATTGAGGTAGGGTGTCCCGACCTCGACCGGCACCATGTCGAGTTCCTCGTGGAGGAACCTCGCCAGCGGAATTTCGAGCTGGCTGTCGGGGAAAAAGAAGACCCGCTTTCCAGCGAGACGGAACTTGTGCGCTTCCAAAGCCTTGCGGGCACGGGCAGCGGCGGGTGCGACCACGTCCTCGAAGCGCGACCTCGCCACGCCCCACAGGTCCGCGGCCTTCGCCAGCCACGCCGTTGTTCCTTCGACCCCGTAGGGAAAGGGAGCAGCGATGATTTCGCAGCCCCGCTCCTGAAGCCGCGCGGTGGTGTCCGTCAGGAACGGCTGCGCCAACAGAACCCGTGTTCCAGGGCCGATGGCCGGGAGATCGACCGACTTGCGCGGCGGCAGGAAGGCGACGTTCTCTATCCCGAGCTCGTCGAACATCCGCCGGAATTGATCTTCCACGATATCGGCGAGTGCACCGGCGACAAGAAGATGCGGACGATCACAGTCCCGCTGCGGCAACTGCGGCACGAGCGCGGCAAGACAGGCGTCTTCGCCTTGCGTGAACGTCGTCTCGATGCCGCTGCCTGAATAGTTCAGGATGCGCACGCCCGGGGCGTGCCGGACCGAAAGGCGCTCGGCGGCGCGTGCGAGATCGAGCTTGATCACTTCCGACGGGCAGGAACCGACGAGAAACAGCATCCGGATATCGGGCCGCCGCTCGAGCAACCTGTTGACCACCCGATCGAGCTCGTCGTTCGCATCCGCCAGGCCGGCAAGATCGCGCTCATCCAGAATGGCGGTCGCGAAGCGCGGTTCGGCAAAGATCATCACGCCCGCAGCCGATTGAATGAGATGGGCGCACGTGCGAGAGCCGACCACAAGAAAGAAAGCGTCCTGGATCTTGCGGTGCAGCCAGATGATGCCGGTGAGCCCGCAGAACACCTCGCGCTGCCCGCGCTCACGCAGCACCGGGCGATCAGCGGGGGCGCAACCCTCCGAGGAGAGGGCCTTGGCGTTGGCCATAACGCTCGTCATGGCGCCACCTCCGCACCGGCCGGCTGCTCGTCCGCCGAAGCGCCCTGTAGACGCGCCATGCGTAGTTTCCAGACGAATTGCGCGGCATTGATCACGTAGGCGGCATAGGCCGCTAGCGCGAGAAGCATCTGCCCTTCAACGCCCAGAGCCCCTGTAAAGAGCGCATAGAGATAGGCGGTGTGCAGGGCGAGCACGAGCATGCTCACCACGTCTTCCCAGAAGAAGGCCGGCGCGAACAGGTAGCGCCCGAAAACGGCCTTCTCCCAGATCGAGCCCGTAACCATAATCGTGTAGAGGACGAACGTCTTGACGACGACGGAGATGGTCGCCGCTGTTTCCCCCTCACCCGTCCTCAGAAAGCGCACCACGAGCCAGAGGCTCACGAGAAAGACCACGAACTGCAGCGGCGCGAGCAGCCCCTGTACCATCGTCCAGGGGGATTGGTCCCGGCGCCGCCGTTCTTCCGCCGTGTAGAGCGGCTGGGCGGCTGACCGGAGAGTATGAGGGGTGGACTTCACGTTGTCTTGCCTCGCGCCAGCGCAGGTCACCTGCGACCGAGCCGTTCGAGACTACGTCTGCCTTCGAAGAGATGTCAACCTGAGTTGACGTAATTTCTGCTTTACATTTTCGCGTTCACGGTCTTTGAATGGGGAACTTCGTGATGGTGCTCGTGTCGGAAAAGTGCTTAGATCGCCTCCGGATCGGCGTTAAGACAATTGAGCTGAGAGCGGGTCCATCCTCGAACGGCCGACGGCTAGTCATTTTCTGGTGACACGAGGCCAGTACAGGAGGAGCACGCCCAATGCCCGGGTCGCGGCAACTCATTGAAGCCTTCGGCGAGTGGCAGTCCTGCGAGGACGCAACGACCGAAGCAAGACCTCGTTCTTCGCCAGCTTCTTCAGGCGTACAGGAACTGAACCGCGCCATGCTAGGCCGCACCATCGAGGCTGAGGTCATTCCTCGTCTCATGATGGCGCACCGCGGCAGGATTGGCAAAGAAGCGCTGACCCTTCAGCACGTCACACCCGACGACATCGGCGAACTCGGCCGCATCGTCATCGACCATGAAACCGCGGTCGCATCCTCCTACGTGGATGCGCTCCGCAACCAGGGCGTCCCCATCGAAGCGATCTTCGTGGAACTCCTCGCCCCGACGGCCCGCTTGCTCGGCGAGATGTGGAAAGCCGACTTGTGCTGCTTCACCGACGTGACCGTCGGCATGTCTCGCCTTCAGCAGATCGTCCATGAACTGAGCCCCGAGTTCGAACGGGAAACGGCACAGGCCTTCGACGGCCGGCGGATCCTCCTAATGACGATGCCGGGCGAACAGCACACCCTGGGGCTGATGATCGTTGAGGAATACTTCCGCCGGTATGGTTGGGATTGTTGCAGTAGCGCCCCCAAAGACATTCGCGACATGACACGCTTGGCGCGCAGCCAGCACTTCGACGTCATCGGCATCTCGGTGGCCTGGGGGGCCTTGCTGGAAGGAATTACGTCAGCTATTCAGGCAATTAGAAAGAATTCTGTCAACAAGGCTGTCGTAGTTATGGTGGGCGGGGCGATCTTTCTGGAAAACCCACATCTCGTCTCGCGGGTGGGGGCCGATTGCATGGCAGAAGACGGCCGCCATGCAATTCTGCAGCTGAAAACGCTGCTGAACGCCAAGATTACAAACGTCTAAGCACACTGCCTCCAGAAAAGGTTGCGGTATCGTTATGGAAATTCGGGTGCCGTCAAAGCGCATCGAACCATTCCGGGCTCCCAAGAGACACCTGGGTGAAATCGATGCCGAGTCGGCAGCGAAGCTGTTGACGGCCGCCGCCGATATCGCACTCGTCATAGATAGCAAAGGCGTCATTCGCGACGTCGCGGTGGGAAGCGAAGAGCTTCTGCGCGATGGCTGCGCCGGCTGGGTCGGGCAGCGTTGGATCGACACCGTCTCCGAGGACAGCCGCAACAAGGTCGAAGACTTACTCAGAGATGCCGGAAACCCATCCGTTCAGCCTTGGCGTCAGGTCAACCACCCCGTCGGTCGCGGCATCGACCTGCCGATCCGCTATTCTACGGTCCAGCTCGGGTCTTCCGGCAAGATCGTCGCCCTCGGTCGCGACCTGCGCGGTCTTGCGGCGCTGCAGCAGCGGCTGGTTGAGACGCAGCAGACGATGGAGCGCGAGTACACGCGGCTTCGTCACGCTGAAACACGCTATCGCCTGCTCTTCCAGATTTCGTCTGAAGCGGTTCTGATCGTCGACGCCCTGAGCAATCGCATCGTTGAATCGAATCCGGCCGCCTCCAAACTTCTCGGACGCGCCTCGCGCCGCCTCTCCGGCCGGGCATTTCCCGAACTTTTCGACGCGGAAGGCCAGCGCAAGATCAACGCATTTCTGGCAACCCTGAAAACGAGCGGTCAGGCGGAAGACATCATCGTTCGCCTCGACGATGCCAAAGTCGATCTCATGGTCGGCGCATCGCTTTTCCGCCAGGAAAATGCGGCCAATGTTCTGATCCGTCTTTCTCCGACAGCCGCCAACGCGACCTCGTGGATGAAATCGCGGTCGAGCCTTTTCGATGTCGTCCAGCGGCTGCCCGACGGCTTTGTCGTGACCGACCCCGAACG
>JBLMYE010000122.1:0-8055 GCA_050258115.1 Deltaproteobacteria bacterium
TTCGATCACCTGCCGGATATGGGGTGGCGTTTTGATTTATCCAAGCTCATCGAAAAAAACGATCAGAGAACCGGCAATTTACTTTTGGCAATGGCGCGGATTGAACGGCATGTGAGAGAGGAGAAGCGTGAGTCACGGTCGGCAATGCAATCGGAGGCGCTTTCTATGGGCATAATTCCCGAGAAACACACCAAACAAGCCGCAGATTTCACGATGCCAACAGAAACCGGCCCCGCGCAGGGCGGCCGATGATTCGATTTTCGTGGTCCAACGGTCCCCCCGGAGACCACGATAGAGAGAGCGGTGCGGCCTTACACCGCTTCTCAAACGACGGCAGCCCGCCACCTAACCCCCGAGCGGGCTGCCGTCTTCTCGCTCCCCCTTGAATACTACCGGCCGAACCGCGCGCGGCTGGCCTCCATGGCGTCTTCGAACGTGCGCAACCCGGTGGTCGGCGCATTGACAAGAGCGGCCATGTTGCCCGGCTTATGCTCGTTGCGGTACATCCGCATATGGGCTTTCGGGACATTCTCCCACGAGAAGACTTCCGAAAGGCACGGGTCGACGCGACGGTCAATCACGAGACGGTTCGCCAGCGACGCCTGATTGAGATTGGCGAAATGCGATCCCTGCACGCGCTTCTGATGCATCCAGAGATAGCGGGCATCGAGCGTCAGATTGTATCCCGTCGTACCCGCGCAAATGACGACCATGCCGCCGCGCTTGACGCAGAACACCGAGACCGGGAACGTAGCTTCGCCAGGATGCTCGAACACCATATCGACGTTGTTGCCCTTGCCCGTGATATCCCAGATGGCCGATCCGAACTTGCGGACCTCCTTGAACCAGGCCTGATACTCGGGCGTGCCCACCTTCGGCATCTGCCCCCAGCAATTGAAGTCTTTGCGATTGAGCACGGCACGCGCGCCCATCTGCATCACATAATCCCGCTTGTCGGCTTCGGACACGACGCCGATCGCGTTGGCGCCCGCCGTCGAACATAGCTGCACCGCCATCGAGCCGATTCCCCCCGAAGCACCCCACACCAGAACATTGTGTCCGGGACGAAGAGTGTGCGGACGATGGCCGAACAACATGCGGTAAGCCGTGGCGAGCGTCAGCATGTAGCAGGCGCTCTCTTCCCAGGTCAGGTGCTTGGGACGCGGAAGCAACTGGCGATCTTGGACGCGCGTGAACTGCGCGAACGAACCGTCCGGCGTCTCGTAGCCCCAGATCCGTTGTGACGGCGACAGCATCGGGTCGCCGCCGTTGCATTCCTCATCGTCACCATCGTCCTGATTGCAATGGACGACAACCTCGTCGCCCACCTTCCAGCGCTTAACCGCCGAGCCGACTGCCCACACAATGCCGGCCGCATCCGATCCGGTGACGAGATAGGGCGCACCATGCACGTCGAACATCGAAATCGGCTGGCCGAGACACGCCCAGACGCCATTGTAATTGACGCCGGCCGCCATCACGAGAACGAGCACGTCGTGGCTGTCGAGTTCCCAGGTCGGAAGGACCTCGATCTGCATGGCCGTGTCCGGCGGACCGTGCCGCTCACGCCGGATCGACCAGCCCAGCATCTTCTGCGGCACATGACCGAATGGAGGGATTTCTCCCACTTCGTAGAGGTCTTTCTTGCCAGGCAAAATGGCGGGGGCCGCGACATCGTCGGTCGGGATCGTCAGTTTTGCAGCGTGTGCCAAAGTTCGCTCCGTAGATAGAGTCCGTGGGATAGAGAGTGTCGGACAGGCAAGGGCAGCAGGAAGACCGGCCAGGGACGGCCGGTGCGAAGGAACGAAAGCTAGGAGAACTTCGCATATGCGAGAAATAGATTGCCATCATGGAGACCATTTATAATTTTAATCATTGGGCCAGGGCGCATCACCCCAGACAGCGAACGATATGATCGCGGAGCTTGGCCACCGGAGCTCTGAGACTGGCCCCCGCCAGCAGAGCGATTTCAGTGTCCTTGAGATCGGGCAGCGGATCACCGTCGATGACGTGCAGACCGTCAGGAACCATCTCCTTGGGCAGCACCGCGATACCGAGCCCTGCACGTACCGCGGCGATCGAACCGGCCAGCGATCCACAGGTGTAGGCGATCCGCCATGGCCGGCGCGCCCGTTCGAGCGATTCGATCGCCCGCTTGCGGTAAACGCAGGGTTCCGGCGAAACCACCAGCGGCAAAGGCCCAGTGCCGTGGACGTAGTCGTGCTGGCCGGCGACCCAGACGAGCGGCTCGCGCCACACGCGCACGCCGCCACTGACGGCCGAACGCTCGCGCTTCAACAAAACGATGTCGAATTGGCCGCTTCTGAACCCTTGGGCGAGGTTGAGCGTGAGATCGCAGGTCACTTCCAGAGCCACGGACGGGTAGGCCTGCACGAACCGCGACAGAATGTCTGGCAGATGCTGAGTTGCAAAGTCTTCCGGTGTACCGAGCCGCACGACCCCTTGCATCTGAGGTTCGTGAGTGAGGGAAACGACTTCGTCGTTGAGGTCGAGGATCTTCTGGGCGTACGCCAGGACCGATTCCCCTTCGGGCGTGAGTTCGACCGATCTCGGCGTCCGTTCCAGGAGCCTCTGCCCTAGAGCGTCCTCCAGCCGCTTGATCTGCAGTGATACCGTCGACTGCTGCCGCATGAGACGCTCCGCCGCACGGGTGAAATTACGCTCCGTTGCAACGACCACGAACGTCCTAAGCAGATCGATATCGAGATTGACCAGTGACTTGGGCATAGGCACTCCTTGATATTTATCATCGTGATGATAGGAAGCCTTTCTATCAATTTCCAGTCGTGATTTTTCGGCTGTATGAGCGCACCCTGAGACGAATACCGCGCTGCAGCGGGCATCCGACCGACCGTTCAATTGAGGACATCCGCAATGGGCTCCGCCCTCGACCTGGCCGCAGGCAACCTGCTTTCCCCGATGGTTCTTTTTTTCGTTCTGGGTCTGGCCGCGACCCTGGCGCGATCCGATCTGTCGGTGCCCGAGGCCATCGCCAAGGGGCTGTCGCTCTATCTGATGCTGGCCATCGGTTTCAAAGGCGGTGTCGGCGTGGCCGAGCACGGTCTGGAGCTGAAACTGGGCTTCGCCATCGTGGCCGGCATCGTGCTCAGCGCTTTGATCCCCCTCATCGCATTCCGCCTTCTGGTCCTCACCAGCACGTTGCCGCGGGTGGATGCCGCTGCCGTTGCCGCTCACTATGGCTCCATCTCTATTGTGACGTTTCTTGCGGCGACCCAGGCTCTGGCTCGCAGCGGCATCAGCTATGAAGGCTATATGGTCGCCGTCGCTGCCGCCATGGAGACGCCTGCCATCATGGCTGCGCTATGGCTCGCCCGGACCGGGGAAAACCGCATGGACGGATCGACCCTGCGCGAGGTTCTGCTGAACGGCTCCATTGTTCTACTCGTGGGGTCATTCATCATCGGCATCGTTACGGGCGCAGATGGCATGAAGGCGATCGCTCCCTTCATCGTCGATCCCTTCAAGGGAATTCTCTGCCTCTTCCTTCTCGACATGGGCGTCATCGCCGGACGCGGCATGCGGGAAGGACGCAAACATCTCACCGTCCCTGTCGTGCTCTTTGGCCTTTACATGCCTCTCATCGGTGCAACCCTCGGCGCGGTCGCTTCTCAACTCGTCGGCCTCTCGATCGGCGGTTCCGCTCTGATGATTACCCTGGCGGCGAGTGCGTCCTACATCGCCGTGCCGGCGGCTCTCCGCCTCGCACTGCCCGAGGCGCGGCCAGCAATCTATCTGCCCCTGTCTCTCGGAGTGACATTCCCCTTCAACCTGACCATAGGCATCCCGCTCTATCTCACGATCGCATCCAAGCTGCACTGAGGCCCAAGACAAATGCAAACGTATCCGAAGAAGCGCATCGACATCATGGTGGAAGCTCCGCTGATGCAGCGGGTTCTGAACCTTCTCGATCAGCAGGGGGTGAGCGGCTACACGGTACTCTCCGCCCTGGCCGGCCGCGGTCAGGACGGCGCGTGGCATCGCGACGGTGTCGTCGGCCGCGCGGGAGCTCTAGTCACCGTGTTCTGCATTCTCGACGAAGCGCGAGTCGACGAGGTTCTGGAGCCCCTCTTCAAGCTCGTGTCGCGGCAGATCGGAATCGTCACCGTATCCGACGTCCAGGTCATACGCCCCACACACTTCACGTGAGTGCGCACGCGCCGCGGTACCGTCATCTCTCCATGACATAGAGCCCCGGCGCTTCAGCCAGCGGCTCATACCCCTTGGCACCCGTAGCGGGTGGATCTTGCGGCAAGCCCGAACGCTCTTCGAGCCAAGCCGCCCATGCCGGCCACCAGGATCCAGGCGTCTCGGGCGTGATCGCCGTCCACGTATCGGGGTCGAGGTGAACGTCGCCGTTGTGATGGGTCGCCATGCGGAAGCTGCGCCGCGGGTGTCCAGGCTCCGAAAGAATGCCCGCATTGTGTCCGCCCTGCGTGAGAACGAACGTCACTTCAGTTTCTGTGAGCGTAATCCACTTGTAGACGGACCGCCAGGGCGCAACGTGATCTTTCACCGTGCCCACGCAGAAGACCGGTTCGCGAATATCGGCAATCGATATCGACGTGCCGTTCACCCGATACCGGTCCTCTGCCAGATCATTGCCCAAGTAGAGCCTGCGCAGATACTCCGATTGCATGCGAAACGGCATACGGGTCGTGTCTGCATTCCACGCCATCATGTCGGTCATGGGAGAACGCTCACCGAGGAGGTATTCGCGCATCACCCGCGACCAGATGAGGTCGTTGGACCGCAAGAGCTGAAAGGCGCCGGACATTTGTCTGGCATCAAGGAAGCCCTGCTCCCACATCAGATCTTCCAGGAAGCGCAACTGGCTCTCGTTGATGAAGAGCTGGAGTTCGCCCGGCTCCGTGAAGTCGATCTGCGCCGCGAGAAACGAGAGCGAGGCGAAGGGCGATTGGCCATTTCTCGAAAGCGCCGCCGCCGCGATGGCAAGCAGCGTACCTCCGAGACAATAACCGGCTGCATGAACCTTCTGCCCGGGCACGATCGCCGCAATGGCCTCCAGTGACTCCATGATGCCGAGCTGCCTGTAGTCGTCGAGCGAAATATCGCGCATCGAAGGATCGGGATTGCGCCACGAGATCGCAAATACGGTGAACCCCCGGTCCACGAGATATTTGATGAGAGAGTTTTCCGGCGACAGGTCGAGGATGTAGTACTTCATGATCCACGCCGGGACGACGAGAACCGGCTCCGGCCGGACGGTTTCGGTTGTCGGCGCGTACTGGATGAGTTCGATGAGTTCGTTGCGAAGCACGACCTTTCCACGCGTCACCGCTACGGTTTCGCCCGGCCGATAAGCCTCGGCGCCGACAGGTGGCCGCCCTCCCTGCAACCGGTCCCAATCCTGCAGTAGGTTTTCCAGGCCGTGCAAAAGATTGAGCCCGCCCTGCCGCACCGTCTGATCGACCACATCGGGATTGGTCAGAATAAAATTCGACGGTGAGAACACGTCCAGAATCTGCCGTGCCGTGAACGACACCATCCGCTCGTGCTGGAGTGACACGCCCGGAATGTCGGTCGTAGCCACGTGCCACCACTGCTGCAGAAGCAGATGCGATTGATAAAAAACATTATACGGCCACTTCTGCCAGCCGGGGGACATAAAACGATTGTCTTGCGGCAGCGGCGCGATGCACGGCTCGTGTCCGTTCATGGCGGCAGCGCACCGCCATGCATGCTGCTGCAGCCGAAGCATCTTGCGCCATGCCTTATCGGCGAGTTGCAGTCTCTTGCCGGGTGACGCAGCCAGATGCGTTGCCCAGTCCAGATAGGCCCCCGCGAGCGACGCGGGAGAGAGCCCGAACGTGAGCTTGGCAAGCGAGGCATGCGATACGCGGTCGAGCAGTTCCGCAAGCGCCGTTGCCGAATAGCTGTCGCGCTCACCGAAGCTCAGGTCGAACGGCGTACCGGCCGCGGATGCGGCCTGCATGTCCGTAATCCTGCGGTCTTGCAGCGCGGCACGAGCCACGGCGGCAGACGGTGACGGCGGTTTCGAAGACGCCATTGGAGAATCCTGGGGAACACGCCCGGCACAAACACACAGTGCAGGTCTCAGCTAGTAGACCGCGCACCGGTTGACAGGGTTTGACCTGCATCAAAGCAAACCGGATGAATGAGGCAAATACTTAAGAATATGCAAGTGAAGCGTTTATTCAGTCCATAGTCATCATCTGACACCGGACCATTGACCGTCTCCCGAGGAGGAGGGGTGCGATGACCAATCGGCAGCTATTCACGATCGTCAAATCCCAGCACCCCCTGGTCGTCGACCAAGGGAGTTCCGTCCAGTCCGCGTGCGCCGCCATGCGCGAACTGCGGGCCGGATCAGTTCTCGTCATCGATGATGATCAGCGGCTATGCGGGATTTTCACCAGCAGCGACGCCGTTCGCCTGCTTGCCTCCGGCAAGAGCGTAGACGGGGTATCAATCTGCGAGGCGATGACCCCCAGTCCGGTCACGATCTCGCCCGCCGCGCGGGCCGTGGATGCATTGCGGCTGATGTCCGACTGCGGATTCCGCCACATCCCCGTCGTTCAGGATGGCCGGATATTCGGCATCATCTCGCGAAACGATTGCCTCGGGGCCGAAATTGATCGTATCGACGAAGACGAGCACCTTGCCGCTTGCATCTGGTGAGTTGCAGCGAAGCGCGGGCCTGGTCGCGCCACTTGCTCTTGCATCGAGCCCGTAGCGGTCATACGAGGAACGCGTGTAACGACGCCTCCCGGTCATCCATGCCAGCCAATCGCGCGAAGATACCGCCTGCACCAGACGGCCCTGCGCACGCCCCGGAATCGGGCGTTCCAGTGAGCCGGATCATTCCCGCCGGAGGCAAGGCGGACGAGGCTCGCCGGAAATGAGCCCGCTGTCGAAGCCGACAGGTCTCCTCCTCGCAGGCGGACAATCCCGCCGCATGAAAGGCGCGTTCCGGGACGGCCAGCAAGATAAATCGCTGCTCGAGATCGGTGGGAAGCCGATGCTGGCGCACGTCATCGAACGGCTCGCACCGCAAGTCGGGGACATGCTCATCAGCGCCAATGGCGATCCGGCTCGTTTCTCATCGTTCGGACTGCCCGTCGTTCCCGATACCATTGGAGACTTCGCAGGTCCTCTCGCGGGTCTGCTCGCCGGCATGCGCTGGTCCCAGCGCGAGGCGCCCGAGAAGACACACATCGTCAGCGTGTCGAGCGACGCGCCGTTTCTCCCCGCCGATCTCGTGGTGCAATTGCAGTCCGCCGTACGGGACCGGGATAGGGCCGTCGCTATCGCAAGATCCGGTGCGCAACTGCATTCGGTGATCGGCTTGTGGCCGGTTGCCCTCGCCGACGAATTGGAGGCCGCTCTCCTTTCGGGAACGCGAAAAGTCTCTGCATGGACGGAGCGGTACGAAACGGTGGCGGTCGGATTTGCTCCCATCAAACTGAATGGCCGCGAGGTCGATCCCTTCTTCAACGCCAACACCCCGGAGGAATTGGCGACCGCGCGGCAACTCTTGGCCGGCGTAGGCGACAAACCGGAAAGCAACCCATGAAATCCGGGACTGATCTCCCCGTCATCGGCATCGCGGGCTGGAAGAATTCCGGCAAAACCACCCTTGCGGTGCGTCTCATCGACGAATTCACGCGCCGGGGCCTCCGCGTGGCCAGCGTCAAGCACTCCCATCATGACGTGAATGTGGACGGCGAAGAAACCGACAGCGCGCGTCACCGCCGCGCCGGCGCACGGGACGTCGTGCTCGTTGGTCCAAATCGTTGGGCGCTGATCCACGATATGGGTGAGCAGGAAGCGGCGCCGAGCCTGGAAAACATCCTCACGCTCCTATCCGCTGCGGATCTCGTGATCGTCGAGGGCTTCAAGACGGCACCTATCCCAAAAATCGAAACCCGCCGGTCGGATCAAGATGATAAGCGCCACCTGGCACCCGGCGACCCTCTCATCGTCGCGATCGCCTCCGATCATGCAACCGGCCACGGACCTTTGCCGCTGTTC
>JBLMYE010000123.1:0-3098 GCA_050258115.1 Deltaproteobacteria bacterium
CCAGTGCGGCCGGTTTGGCTTCCGCGTCGGGTCAGCGTCGTGCACGACAGCCGAGACGAGCTCTCGGTTCGCAGCGTGCGTCGCCGTCGGGCAGGCGAGGCGGCCCGAAAAAATGCGTGTAGCGCTCGGCAGCCGGGGGCATTGCACGACCCGCCCTGGCGGTTGTGTCTGTCACATTCACCATCCTGCGCTCGCATCATGAGCGACGATCGCGGTGCCCTGTCGTCCTCGACTCGGCGGGGCGCAGAGCATCGTGACCATCGAGTAGGCCGACACGCTCGTGGCCCTGTCGCTGGCAGGACGCCTCGATCTGCTGCCGGCCCGTGGCGTCAATTCTGGATACCGGAAGCGGTGTGCTAGGAGGTGGCCCTCCCCGGCGCCGTCCGCCCCAGCGCGGACCGGTTGGCCGACCCGCGGGTGGCCCGAGGGCTTCGGGGCCGCGTTGGCGATTCCGGCTAGTCGCCTGGAACGGCTCACGGCCTGAGGCCCCCCCGGGGACGCTTACTCGCGCGAGACAACGCAACGCAGAGGGCGGCGACGGGCGGGGGGTGGTTAATGACTGCCCATGAACAACACCCCTTCAATAGCGCGCACATTGTTCAGTCGCAGCTGTTCTCTAGGTCACCGCTTCTGTCGGCGCCAGGTGTCAATCGCAATTTTCTCCACCCTCTCCATGCACGACACCCCCATGCGCAAAGCAATCTTCAGGCACTCTTGGGCGAGGCCCTCCTGTCTGATGTCCATACATTTATCAATCTGGGTACGATGAGTAGGTGCGCAGTATTTCTCATAAGTCTCACGCCGCGCCGCTTCAAGTTCCCTGTTTTCCGCTTCATTGGTCGGAAGTTGCGGGCAAATTGCATTCTTAGCGAGCAACAATTTTGCGACCGCTTTGTGGTGAGAGCCGATCCCGCACGCTGTCTCGCCATCGTTCGCGCGGGCATTCACGTCCGCGCCTTTTTCGAGCAATAGCTGGACAATCCCGCTGTGCCCACCAGCTGAAGCAAACAGGAGTGGGGCTTCGCCGACCTCGTTCTTCGCGTTTACGTCTGCGCCTCTGTCGATAAGCAGCTGAGCCGCGGCATCACCACCGTCCATGCACGCCATCATCAGGGCAGTCTTGGAGCCTGGCCCACGGGCGTCGACCTGAGCGCCCTCGTCGATCAAGTCCATCATGATCGACACATGCCCGTTCTTGGCGGCGCGCATCAATGCCGATATCCCTTTGCGGTTGACCGCATCTACCAAGGCACCTTTGGAGAGTAGGGCCTTAACGACAAAGTAGTGGCCCTGTTCCGCCGCAAGGATGAGCGCGGTGTTGCCTTCGTCATCGCGGACGTGCACCGAGGCGCCGAGGCTCAGCAGTTCCCATACCATGTCGGCATTTCCCTGTTGCGATGCGTGCATCAGCGCTGACTTGTGGTCAAAGAGCGGCGAGTTGATCTTTGCGCCGCTGGCGATCTGATTACGGACGCCGCTCTTGTTGCCGCTGCGCACGTAGTCGAGGAGTTTTTGGTACGGTGCCGATTCACGGATCTCTATGCCGGCGCGAGATGCGCCACTTTGAAGGAGCATCTCGAAAATGAATGGGCGATTGTTCTCGCTGGAAAGAAGTAATGCCGACGTGCCGTCGCTTAGTTTCGCGTTAACGTCTGCGCCAGCCGCAAGGAGCAGCTTCGCGACGTCATATTGCCCGACGTCCGCAGCAACCATCAGGGCGGTGTAGCCATTGGCTGCTCTCGCATTCGGATTTGCACCTGCTCCTAGATACGATCTGACTTTCTCGACGTCGCCACGCTCGACGGCGGCGAGGAATGTCGCGTTGTTAGCGGCGGCAGGCGGCGATGGTCTCGGGGTCTTCTCGCCGTTTGGGGCGGGAAACATCCGCTCCGAAGATGTGTCGGCTTGCGTTGGCGTTGTGGACTCGGGCAGATCCGCATAACTCGGGCCGGAACCTGATGGGAGATTCGATGGTGTAGCTTGTACCGCTAAGGCGGGTACCTCGCGCGCTTTCTTGGCCGCCGAAATCAGGATTTCGGGTGCAGCCGGTTTCTCGATTAGCAGAGTGAAATAGGCGATCGTCTTCTCGCGATTGCGCGAGAAATGGTAAGCCAGCCGAAGCGCCGCGATCGCCGCTGCCTCGTCGCCCAATCCGGCATGCGCCTCGCCAAGATTGCCCCAAGTCGCGGACCGTGTCGGTGCCAGTTCGAGGGCCCTCTCCAGGGCAGTCTTAGCGTCGCTGAATCTCTGGGTCATTAGGTACGCGTAGCCCAGATTTCCCAGGACCTCAGCGTCTCCGCTGTCGGCCTTTGACGCCGCTGTCAGACGCTCGATGGCGGTGGAGAAGTCGCCGGAACGAAGAAGCTTGAGGGCTTCCTCGTTCAGTGCACGGGCAGTCTTCTTGTCGCCACGCGCCGGCTTCGGCTTGGAATCGAACTCGGTCTTCAATTGCAGGACCCTGGCCTCATCTCCTCGCTGGGCGGCCGCGAGCAGTTGGGTTGCTGCGTCAGCCCCAAGAGCACCTTCCGACGAAATGGCAGCCAGGAGTGCGAAGAGAAGGCCAAGAAGCCGTGTCAGCGCGATGTTGGTGGTGGTAATTGCCCGGCATGTCTCAGGTGATGCGCGCATGAACTCTCCCAGTGCTTTTTGTGGCTCTCGGCGAGATGGCGACTGACATTCAAGAAGATTTAGTGGCGCTCGCGGGCTGGCGGTTTCACGAGGCGTCGAAGCCGGGAATCTGCAATCCGTGTGTTAGGCGCCTCGTTGAGGCGCCCAAGCCGTCCAGTCCCTCAGCCCGTTCTTGACCGCCAGCCGATCCGTCGGCGGGTGCGTTTTCGAATTCCTCCTCCGCCGGAAAATTGGAAACGTCGCCACAAGGAGCCGGTTTCTCGCGGGGCCTGTCTGTCCACGCTAACTGTGGGTGGACTCAACTGTGGGGCAACGGCGCCTGCTGGTTCGATTGCCGCGGCTAGCCCGTGCTGGTGCCGATTGAATCCATCCGGGAACGGGGTCCCGGTACGGGCGGCTGCGGGTCGCTGGCGGCAAACGCTGGGTGAAGGGCAATGTCCTCTGGCCGCATGTCGTCAGGTCGACATCCG
>JBLMYE010000124.1:0-3312 GCA_050258115.1 Deltaproteobacteria bacterium
AGCACTCCCGCGAACAGGCCGGCAGCCATCAGTACTGCGGTCAGCGTAAATTGCATAGGTAGTCGGGGCTTGGCTGCGCGAGAGTGAAATCATAGGCGCGACACATCGCGCAGAGTCGCCACGGCCGTTTCCGGCCGAGTGGCGTCCTTCACCCTTGGGACGCTTCGCGCCCCGCAGCGAACCTCCGGGCCCACTGCCGCAGTCCGACAGACGCGCCACCAGAGAGGAGATCGGCCAATCTCCGTCCCGGTGCCGCGCAGGTCAGTGGATGGCCCTCAGAATCGCTTCGATCTGCCTGCGCATCGGCTCGGCATCGCGATAGTCGACGTCGATGGGGTAAAGCCCCGCTTCGGCTTGTACTGC
Organism: Deltaproteobacteria bacterium; assembly: GCA_050258115.1. Taxonomy (GTDB): domain Bacteria; phylum Pseudomonadota; class Alphaproteobacteria; order Rhizobiales; family Hyphomicrobiaceae; genus JAGVSR01. The sequence continues at coordinate 364 of JBLMYE010000124.1, forward strand.
CAAGCTGGGGAAACCTTGGAACGGCGGGCGCCGCGCGAACGCTATCTCCTCACGCAGTCGTGCCTCTACCGGCTGGCTCGAGAACTCGGCAGCGAAGCGCGCGCGGTCGAGACCAACTTCCAACGCCAGATCAACGAGCGTGTCGACGTCGGAAGGGTTGCGCGCTTCGACGTAGTAGGCCCGCTGGATCGCTTCGATCATGCGATCTTCACTCCGCGGCGAAACTCTCGCAGCGGCGAGCACTGCGCGACAGGCGTTGTAGGTCGAGCGCCTCGGCACGCACTTTTCCCAGAATGCAAAGTTGAAGCGAGTACCGGGGACTGTCTCCTGAATCGTCTGCCAGGTGCCTTTGAGCCATGCCCGCATCTCCTCCGGCATTGGCTGGTCGTTGTCCGGCGCCAGCCCTCCCACGACCCTTCTGAGCATCAATTCCCTGGGTAACTGCTCACGCAAACTGGCGAAGGCGGGACGAAACGCCCAGCACCAACTGCACATCGGATCATGGATGTAGAGCAGTTCGATCGTCATCGGCGAGGCGATAGTGGACAGGGCTGCGAGCGGCGGGGACATCGACCTTCCATTTTGCCCGTCGCCGCTCGATGTCCGATGGGGTCGACATGTCCCGCGCTGGCCGATAAGCGCCCTTGCCTCCGGAGTTGCTTGACGGCTCGGAACGGCGCTCGACTCGGTTGGACGCGCCGTTCAGAGATCGCACCGCCGACGATGCCCCGCAGCACGTAGTTTCCCGCTTGCGCCGAGTTCCGGGCAAGGCGCAAATTTCCATTCACGATCGACAAGGGACGATCCGCGCGACTCGTACATGTTTCGTAGGGGGCCAACATGACAGCAAACGGTTCCAACGTGGCTGAAGCAATCGATTTGGATACGGCAAGTCTCCGGATGGCCATCCAGGACGAGTACCGGGAGGTGGCGAAGCATCCCGACAAGGGATTTCACTTCCACACGGGACGCCGGTTGACACAGATCGTCGGTTACAAGGACGAATGGCTCGCAGGGGTATCCGAACGCGCGATCGAGACTTTCGCGGGTACCGGCAACCCATTTTCCATGGGCGAACTGCGCGAAGGCGAACGTGTAGTCGATATCGGATCCGGTGGAGGCATCGATTCACTCGTGGCCGCGCGCATGGTGGGGCCGGCCGGCAAAGTCATCGGAGTCGACATGACACCGGAGATGCTTGAGCGGGCGCGGGCGGCCGCTGAAGACTCTGGCTTCGGAAACGTCGAGTTTCGCGAGGCTTACATGGAGGAACTGCCGCTGCCCGACGGTTGGGCCGACGTGGTGATCTCGAATGGTGTGCTCAATCTGACTCCTGACAAACAGAAGACCCTTGGGGAGATGTTCAGAGTGCTGCGCTCGGGCGGCCGGCTCCAGATCGCAGACATTCTCGTCAGCCGGGCCGTTCCCGACGGAGCGAAGAAGAAGATCGACCTCTGGACTGGGTGAATTGCCGGCGCTCTGCTCGAAGCAGAGCTGCAGTCGACGGTCGTCGCTGCTGGCTTCATCGATTTCAAGATCACCTGGAAGGCCGAGGTCTTTGCCGGTGCCCCGCAGGCGTCGAGCGCGAGTGCGTTCGGCACCGTCGGCATCAACTTTCGAGCTCGCAAACCATAGAAGCCGACCAACTCGCTGTTGAGCCACCCACCAATCGGACGCTGCTCTGGCAGCGAGTGGCGACCGCCTTGCAGGCGGTCGCGATGGCCTTGCTTAGCCACGACCCCTCCTGGGCGTTAATCGCCCTTCCCGTCGCACGTGCCTGCAGCCGGCGTCGTCTTCTTGCCGAAGGGGACGATGGAAGAGTCGCAACAGTCCTGCCACCGGGTGCCATGGCCTGCAACTCGCCCCGACGCGGCTCGCAGTCGCCCCGCGTAATCTTGGAAGGAAGCTTCAGGGGGTCGATGTCGTCGTGCGGCGAACGGTCGGTCTGCCGCGCACCTCTCGGCCCGGCCGCTCCATTACTGACCAAGGAGAATCCAGATGAACAGGTTCGCGATGCAAACGACTGCCGCCGCGCTCTTCGCGTTGTCGGCTGCAGTCGCAAGTGCGCAGGATCCCGCGTGGATCATCGACGCTCGCAAGGTCGCGGGCTCCGTCCCGCCGAAGCTTGTCGCGGTACTGAATGATGAAATGGCGAAGGGTGGACCCGATGGCGCAATTGCCGTCTGCCGCGACAAGGCACCCGAACTCGCCAAGGCGGCCTCGATGGAAAGCGGGTGGGCGATACGGCGCGTGAGCCTGAAGAACCGGAATCCGAAGGCAGTGCCCGATGCCTGGGAGCGCGCAGCGCTGGAGGACTTTGACCGGCGGGCGGCCGCCGGCGAAAGCCCGGCGACGATCGAGAAAGCCGAGGTGGTGGTCGTCGACGGCAAGCAGACCTACCGTTACATCAAGGCGCTTCCGGTGCAGCCTCTCTGCGTCGCATGCCACGGGCCCGCCGAGCAGCTCTCGCCCGCGCTGAAGGAGAAACTGAAGGCTCTCTACCCGGACGACAAGGGCGTTGGCTACAGTCCCGGCCAGGTCCGCGGCGCGATCACGCTCAGGAAGTCCGTCTGACCTTGTCGCGGGCAAGAGGCGCCGTCCGACGTGACGACGCGCTTCAAGTGTCGGCGCGGGTGGGTGGAGAGAACACAGGCGACGTGCATCGAGGCCCAGGCGAGTCGCGGTTCGGGAGGTGCGAATATCGCGCAACGGCTTGCCGGACGGGCTGACCGGGCGGTGGCATCATCGCTTCGACCGCACCCCATCGCGCCGCCCATGCTCGCCGCCTTCTACACCCGCACCGGCCCCGCCCGCGAAGTCCTGACCGTCGGCGAGATCGAGACGCCCGAGGCCGGTCCCGGTGAGGTGCGGATCCGGCTGGCCGCGTCCGGCGTGAACCCGTCCGACGTCAAGACGCGCGGCGGCGTGCGCAGCCGCGAGCTGCCGTTC
>JBLMYE010000125.1:0-9155 GCA_050258115.1 Deltaproteobacteria bacterium
CTTCCCTTTTCCGACGCTCTACTTAGCAGACCTCGACGGGATCGAGGGGCGCGGATCGAACCATGGTATTCACAGCCGTGTGGCCGATGCGTGGAACGGCGGCGACGTCTGGCTCGACGACGGCAGCCTGGAACACGAACCCTCGCATCAGCGCGTGCGTCCGGTGGTCGGGTCCGAAACACTGCTTGCAGCCGGCGCGTGCCAATCTGCGCTAGGCGGCGCGCAACTCAATCGCAGTGGTATTCTCTCGCTCGATTTTCATGGGCTCTCCTTTCTGGGTCCGCCCGAACTGCTGGCTTACCCCAGCATCTGGCCGGGCGCGGTGATCGTGATGACGCTTGCGAACGTCGGCCTCAACGAAGGCCCGGATCTGAAGCGCGTCGCCGCGATCGCGGAGATGGCCGGTCCCAAGAGGCGCGTGTTTGCTGCCGGAGGTGTGCGCCACATCGATGACGTGCGCGCGCTCCGCGACGCGGGCGCCTCCGGCGTCCTCGTCGCCACGGCCTTGCACGAAGGCAAAATAAAAACCGGCGATCTCGAAGAGATCGCCGGTTGAGTTTTTCAGTCCACACGTTGCGAGTGGTTTGGGGAGCCCACTCGACGTGTCAGCCGTTCCAACGGCCCGAGAGTATTCTTCCCAATCGCTGCAGCAGACCCGCTTTCATAGGAGGGGTGTTGTTGGTCTTATCCTGCTGTGGACGGTTTCCGCTTCAAGACTTGGCAGCGAACGGATGGGCTGCCGAGTTGCGCTGAGCGGTGGCTTCAGCAGCGGTCGGCTTGCCGGCGACGGCGCGCGCGATCGCTTCCTTCGTAGCGCGGTAGTTGTAGTCCTGGATCTTGGCGTCGTCAGCCGCTTCCCAGTGGATGAACACGCCGACGAGAACGTAGACATCGTCAGCTTCGTTTGCCGGGATGATGCCTTCGGCGACCGAGTCCTGAACGGCCTTGGCGACGCCGTACTGAGCCGGGCCGAACATCTGGACAGCCTGGCGGGCGTCCTTGATTGTGACCTTGTTGAACATGATCGTGTTCGGCTTGCAGGGCAGGTTCGGCGCGATCACAGCGAGAAGCGTCGTGAAGCCGTCCTTGTTGTTGGCGAGAGCATTCACGAATGCGTTCTCGGCAGCAGAGCCGCGCGGTCCGATGACGAGGTCGATATGAGCGACTTCATTGCCATCGCCGACGAGCGACTCGCCGACCAGTACGCGATTGATCTTGGCCATTAGTGGGGTTCCTCCCAATTGCGACACAGATATACATGCCGCCGCACCTCGAGGTGTTCTCCCGAAGTAGGCGGTCTCGATCGTTCCTAGCTACCGGTGAAGACAGGGTACGGTGGTTGAAGCGACACCGGTCCGGATCACAAGATAGCGGCGCGCCTAAAGCACCGCGCCCTATTAGCCACAGAGCCCCCCTTTCGACAAGAGGCGATCCGCCTTTAGTCGAACGGCTGGGCGATAACCTTTGTCGCACAATGAGTTGCTACAACGTGAGTGACGCAGTTGCCGGGCTTGCGGTGCCGGCCCGCGGGCCGGCTCCGGGTCAGTCAGCGCGCGTGTTGACGGCAAGCTCTTCGAGGTTTGCCGCGAATGCTGCGGCGCACATGAGGTCGGCGAGAGAGCCTGGATTGGCGTCCCAGGACTTCAGCTCAGAGTCGAGTGCCATGAGTTGGTCGTGGTGGCGCCGGGTCGCCAGCGATGTGGCGCGGACGTTGCCGAATGACGAGAGGACAGCCGCCGCGCGGGTTTGAACGCGTGCGGCCATCGCCGGTCCGTGCTTGCGGACGATGTGGGTATCGGGCCGGTTCGCCAAGTGCTGGAGAAAGACGAACGACAGGGCATTCTCGGGTGTCGCTCCGGCTCGCCGTTCGGCGGTGAACTGGGCGGCGGCTTTCAGTACGCCAGCGAACGCCGTGGCGTACTCGGCTGCGATCATGTCGTTCGCGGCGGCGGCACGCATGGCATCGAGCAACGTCCAGTGCGCAGGCGGGGCTGCGCGGACGTCGCCGGCGTTCGCAGTGCCGAGGCCGGCAGGGTTGGCGTGAGCGATCGCGGAATAAACGTCGACGGCGTCGTCGTGGGTGAGAGCCGAGAGGATGGCCTTCAAACTATCTGCCAGAATAGCCGGTGACGGGTGCTCCGCGGCGGCGGCAAGCGGTGCGCACAAGAGCAAGATCCCAAGGTTGGTGTTCTGCGCGACGGCGGCGAATGTCGCTTCCACGGAGCAACGGATGCGCTTGCCCACGGGAAGCGCCGGATCACACACGAGGGGTGCCGATACCTCGGCACTCGTGTCGAAATCCGCGACTGACATACGATGACCGGCGGCGAAGACATGGACGTTGCCGGGTTTGAGCGCGCGCACCTCCAGCCGGCAGGCCGTAAGATAGGCTGCGGCAATCGCCGGTTGAGGGAGAGCGCCGCTCATGTCCTCAGTCTTTCTCCAAGTGCGGCCAGGAAATCGTCCGCGAGTGTCCGGGCGATGTTCACATCCGTGACGCTCTGCAGACCTTTCCAGGCCGGGTTGGAGTTGATTTCGAGAACCAGGAGCCTGCCCGTCTCGTCGCGGATCAGGTCCACTCCGGCATAGTCGGCACCGATCACGCGCGCCGCTTCCAAGGCGAGCCCCGTCATCTCCGGGCCGGTCTCGACGGGAGTGGGTTCGGCACCCTGATGGACGTTGGTGATCCAGGTGCGACCGACACGGGACATGGCGGCCAGCACGCGTCCGCTAGAAACGAAAAGCCGCCAGTCTTCGAAGCGTGTGTCGGAGGTGGCACGGAGATAGCGCTGGACGTAGTAGACGTCGCCGACCTCGGACGGTTCGGGCAGCCGTTCAAGGGTCTCGACGCGACGGACGCCGTTGCCCTGGCTACCGAAGAGCGGCTTCACCACGATCGGGCGGCCGGCTTCCCGGCTCATGAACTCGCGTGCGGCCTCGATCCCCTCGGCGGCCCGGGTCGCGGGGACCGGAAGCCCGGCCTTCTGGAAAAGAAAGGTGGCCGTCGATTTGTCGACGCAGCGTTCGATGACGCGCGCGTCGTTCCAGACCCGGACTCCGCTTTCGCGCAGCGCGTGGAGAATTCCGAGCCGCAGCGTGATCTGCTCGAGACTGCCGGTCGAAACGGATCGTACGAACGCGCCATCGGGAAGCGTGCCGCTGAAGCCGGGGATGTCCAGTCCCGACGCCGACCGCGTATCGAAGGCACAGAACTTGAGACAGGTGGTGACGACCTCGGCGCCCTTGGCTTCAAGGGCTTCGCGTAGGCGCCGCGCGTGCCAATCACCGCCACCGTCCTCGACGAAGAGTACGACGCGCGGGCCGGTGGAGCCGGCCGCGCGGGCCGTGATGGAGAAAGGCGGCGTGGTCATTTTCGACCGGACTTACTTGAAACTCTTGTCGACGATGTCAGGCGCGAGCTTGCCGGAGTGGAAGGAGGAGCCGGTGTCCAGGTTGGAGACTGTGACGGCGGCGGGTGAGAACAGCATCGGGTCGATCTTGTAGAAGTCGCCGTTCACTTCGGCGAAGATCTCCGCGAAGGGCTTGCCATACGCCGCCGACGTGCTGGAGGGAAGTTCCTCGGCAAGCTTCTTTGCCTCAGTATCGGTCCCTCTGATGAAGAGCTGGATACGGCCGCCATAGATAATGGCATCGTTGGTACGGCCCATGGCCTTGACGAAGTCGGGGATCGGAGGAGCAATGGGTGCCACCCCGTAGCCATCGACGATTTTGTCGAGCGGGAAGTGCAGAGCATGGGCCTTGTGCAGCGAGACTTCGAGCACGCGCGCGGCGATCTGTACGCCGCCGGCGAGGCTTCCGGTCGGCGCATAAAGGATCGTCAGATTGGACGGTGCGATGCCGCATGCGGCGGCGACTTTCGCGGCCACGGCGGTGGGCGGGGCCTTGTCGCCCTCGATGACGAGGGCCGTCCGGTGGTGGTGATCGGCGTATCCGAGTTCCTTGTAGAGTTCCTCAACGCGCGACAGCGCGCGTGCGGGACCCGAGCCGAGGGCGAAGAAACCGCTCGCTTCGTCGGTGATGGTCCATCCCGCATACTGGCTGCCAAGGCAGGCGACGACCGGGTCGGATGTATGCACGACAACGCCCAGTGGCCATGCGGCATTGCCGGACGCGGATGTGATCTGCACGGTGCCGAAGCCACCGAGGCAGATCTCGCTCAGCAGGCGGCCGGCTTCGAGGCCTCCTGGAACTTTTGCTCCGAGATCGATGAGACGTTCGCCGCTCGGTCCTGTCGAAACGGCGCAGCGCAGAGCGGCCGCATTCGCGACGATGTGTTCGACGATGGTTTCGGCGCGGGCACTGACGCTCATGGCCGGATTGAAGTGCGTGTTCATCGCAGGGCGGTTCCTTCCCGTTTTGAGCTTTCATACACGAGTTCTTTCAGAGCCGATAAGCGGTCGCGGCAAAGGGTTTCCGCATCGGCGCTGGTTAACGCGGTGGCCGTCACGGTTGCGAGCGGCTGCCGCCGCTGGACCGCGGTGCCCGGAGCCGGACGGTCGGCGGACCATGCCGGCCAGTCGATATCGGGCACGGCCACAGGGCCGGGGTCTGCATAGAGATAGGCCGTCGCAGCCGCGCGAGGCGGGTTCCAGCCGTTTTTCAGTATCGCCGCAGGATTGTGTCCCGCGCAGGCCGCAAGGTGCGCCTGGAACAGGCTTCCCTGTGCGTCGTCGAATATGTCGAGCGTGGCGCCCGGCCGTGGGTTGACTTCGAGCAGCAAAGGCTCCCCCTCATGGATGACGAAGTCGACCGAGACCAGACCGACGAGGTTGAACTCGGAAAGGACCGCCAGGGAGGTATCGATGAGGCGGGCTTCGAGGTCGGCGCCGACGGCGATCCCCGAAACCGCCCCGCCGAACCGGTAAGGACGCCGGGACAGGGGCGAGGCCCACTGGCGCGACAGCGCAACGGCGGTGCCGCGGCGGCTGGTTACGGCGAGCACCGATACGGCTTCACCGGGACAGTCGCGTTGAAAGTACCGCCGGGGATCGGGCTCGAAGCGAGGCGGGCAACGGTGAATGTGCAGACCGCCGCTGCCTCCGATGCGCTTCATCAGCCAGCCGGCCGGGTCGCCGGGTGGATCCATACGTGTCTCGGGATGGCGGATGCCGAGCCGGGTGAGCGCCTGGAAGAAGTCCGGCGGAGACTTCACGCGGCGGATCACCTCGGCACTATTGCCGATGAGAGTGAAGCGTTCGGCCAGTGCCGCCACGATCTTCGGATTGCATTCGAACCCTCCGCCGAGGATCAGACCGGCTGGTGGAAACTGTGCGGAAAACGCAAGCTGTTCGAGCGCCGCGAGCAGCCGGCGCCGCGCAAAGCCGACTTGCACGCGTGCCGGCAGGCAGACGTGGGCGTGAGCGGCCTCGCGGGTGTCGGTATCGCCGAAGCAGTCAACAACGAGGGGAGCGTAGCCAGCGCGCCGAGCGGATTGGGCGAGCGCACGCCCGGAGAACGCGGCGATGAGGATGGTTCGCGGTTCGGATGCGGGCGAAGCCATGGAGATTCCTCTCCCCATGGCCCTTCCGATGGGGAAGAGGGTCGCGGCGGGAGACGACCGCCGCGAAATAGCAGGCGGTTGCCCTTCACCCCAACCCTCTCCCCGCATCATGCGGGGAGAAGGGGACTTGGTCGGCGGCACCTTTCATTTGGGACGCGCGCCGTAACTGGTTCGAGACACTCAGACCAGGCCGGTCAGTTCCTTGGCCTTAGCGTACGCGTGGCGGAAGTCGAGCGAGAGGGCCTTGTCGGAGGCCAGCATCTGCTTGAAGAGGCCGGACTCTGTCTTGTACTTGATGTCGCCGATTGCGAGAGGGCCGACGCCCAGGATGCTGGTGCCGCCGATCGGCGCGCCGTCCATGAAAAGTTCCATGCCCTCGACGCCCGCAGGCGGCACCGCGTTCACGTCCGCAATGGCGAGAAGGTTTTTGGCGGTCCTGAGCTGTTCGCCGGAGACGACCTGCACGCCCGCGGCGGCGGCAGCGAAGATGACCTCCGCATTCGCTATTACTTCACCGCGTTGTTCGACGGTTTCGCCGTTGACGGGTTCGAGATCGACGCCGAAGCGCTCCTTGGAGACGGCCGCGCTCTTGATGACGCGATCGACACCACGGTGGGCGACGAGTTGAACCTGCGCCCCTTCGAGAGCTGAAATGATCGAGGAGGCGAAGCCGACGACGCCTGTCGCGCCGAATACGGCCACCTTGGTGCCCTTCCAAGAGCGTCCGAACTTGAGTTTCAGGACGCGCTCGACGCAGGCGACCATGGCCGCGGCCGTCGTGAACGACCCTGCGGGATCGGCGAAGGTGGAGCACTCGAAGGGCGGCACCAGAGCCTTCTTGGCTGCATCGAGCATGTCGAGAGCCATGATGGCGTCCTTGCCGCCGAAGAAGAACCCGGTGCGAACACCATAGTTGGGAGGGCGTGAGAAGATGGCATCCTGGATGAGGGGGGTCACATCAGGGACTTCCACATTCGTATAGGGCACGATCACCTTGTAACCGGCGTCGGCGGCCATGTTCACGTCAAACGGGCTTACATGCTTGCGCGGGTCCAGCATATGCAAGATCGGTGTCGCCTCGGCAGTCATCTTATTGATCTCCCCGGTAGATTTCGAGATAAGTGGGGTCAGGCGGGACCGATGACGGCGCCGATGTTGCGACCCTGCACAATTTTTAGATCGAGCCCGTTCGCTTTAGCCTCTTCAACTAAAGATGAATAGAGGCGCTGCGCCGCAGCCTCAGTCGGGGCAAATGCGAAACCGGTCGGGCCCCATGAGCTTTGCCCCAGCCCCGTCGCTCCGGCCTCACCGAGGCGACGGACCACATGGCCGACGGCCGGGCTCGACCAGGGTTCGCCGCCCTGTGCTGCGGAGAAATGCGTGCCGACGATTGTCTGGATCTCGCTCAACGCCGATCCGAACGCGGCGATGTCCTTTTCGACGACACCCGGCAAGAGCCGCATGAGCGTCAGGCGGCAGAGATGGCCGGCCAGGGCCTCCGGGAACTCGGGCAGGGCCTTGAAGGCCGCCGTTTCCTTCTCGCCGTGAACGCCGACGTCGCGCGGATCGAGCACGAGGATCGCCCTCCACTCGGGCGGGAAGTCGAGACGGACGATGGACGGCGGCGCGTGACCGGAGGGTCCGCGTCCTCCATCGACGATGAAGCCGCCCCGCTCGAAGGCGGTAATCCCGATGGCGGATCGCGCGCCCCGTTCGACAACCTCACCGAGCGACTGGGCGGAGGCGGCACAGCCGGAGAGTTCGAGGATCGCCGCACCGATGGCGAGCGCCAGTTGGGTGCCCGAACCAAGACCGGCATGGGCTGGTATGGCGCTTCGGACTTCGGCCTCGAACGGCGCGCCGCCGGCGTAGATTTCGGAGAAACGCCGCAGGGCTTTGCCGGCGCGCTCGGCCTCAGGTCCGGTTGCGCGGAAATCCCGCGCGGGTTTGACCGTCAGAACCGTTGCCGGTTGATCGACTGCAAGCCCGATGGACCCGTACTTGCGGCCGAGCGACCCGTTGAGGTCGACAAAGCCCAGGTGCAGGCGGGCAGGAGCGCTGACGGTGATGGCCCGCATCAGTCCTTGAGAGCGGTTGGGTTCAGGTTCGATCGGAGCGCCTCGGGTCCGCGTTGGAGAGGCGATTGAAGCCGGTCTTCAGTCGATCTACGGTGAGGGCCGAAAAGTCAATCCCTCGAAACAACTGGAAGCATGTGAAATGGCAGCGACCCGCGAAAAAGCCATGGCCGAGGCCGATGTACAGGCCTGGCTCGGCGCAAATCTCCCCGAGTGGCGGCTGGAGGACGGCTGGATCAGAAGGACCTACAAGACAAGCGGCTGGAAGGGCACGCTGATGGTGATCAATACCGTCGGCCATCTCGCGGAAGCGGCCTGGCATCACCCCGACATCACTGCCTCCTACGCCTGGGTCGAGGTGCGCCTCATGACCCATTCGGCCAAGGGGATCACGGATAAGGATCTGTTCCTGGCAAAGAAGATCGAGGAGGTCATCCAGTGGCAGCCCGGTAGCGAGACGGACAACTCGCTCGAAGGAACGCCAAAGGACCCGCGCTTCGCTTACATCAAATATGACTGACACGCCGTCCGGTATCGCCTTCGACGCGCTCATCGGCATCGGTTCGAACGTGGGGGACAAGGCGCAGAATATTGCCCGCGCGGTGTCGCTTCTCACTGCCGACGGGGCGGTGCGGCTCGTCAAAGTATCGGGTCTCTACCGTTCGCCGCCGTGGGGGATACTGGATCAGGATTGGTTCGTGAACGCCGCGGCGGCCGTCAAAACGGATCTTCCGGCGCACGAACTCCTGCGGCGGTGTCTCGCGGTCGAAAATGAAATGGGGCGTGTTCGGCAACAGAAGTGGGGGCCGCGACTCGTCGACGTCGATGTACTGACATACCGCCGGGAAACCATCGACACGCATGAGCTGAAGGTTCCGCATCCGTTCATCGAGCAGCGGCCCTTCGTGCTGGTGCCGTTGCTGGAGATCGCACCGGATGAGCCCGTGCGCGGCCGCCGCGTCCGAGATCTCGCGCGCGACATCGACGTGTCGGATTGCGTTCCGCTCCCGGACGGGGCCTAGGCGCGGCTCGGAATGTTCCAAGCGCCGGGCAAATAAAAACCGCCGCCGGAATGACCGGCGGCGGTTCCAGCAGGAGCAATGTCGTGCCGCTTACTTCTTGCACTCGCTCTTGATGTAGGCGAGCAGGTTGGCGCGGTCGGTCGCATCCTTGACGCCAGCCGGGAAGATCATCTTGTTGCCGGGGATCACCTTGTCGTCGGCTTCGAACCAGGCCTGCAGCTTTTCGTCATCCCAGGTAATGCCCGAGTTCTTCACGGCATCGGAATAGCCGGCGTAACCTTCTGCGGTTCCGGCCTTGCGGCCGTCGACGCACGTCAGGTTCGGACCGAGCGCGTTCTTGCCGAAGGCGTGGCAGGCGGCGCACTTCTTGAAAACGGCCTTACCGGCTTCGGCGTCCTGAGCCGAGGCGGCGAACGGAGCTGCCAGAACGAGCCCGGCGGCGATAACCCACTTCATCATCTGCACTTCCTCCCGAAGGTGGCACGGTTAACCGGTGTCCGGCCCGTGGAGCCACTTGAGCGACCCTAGCTTTTCTTT
>JBLMYE010000126.1:0-9496 GCA_050258115.1 Deltaproteobacteria bacterium
CCGCGGTCATCCACCCGGCCAGCCTTGCCGCGGATCTCGCATAATTCACGGTCACCTTCACTTCGACCATCTGATCGGGAAGAGCCGTCTCTGCAGTCAGCCCGTCGTCGCCCACCGTGCGCGCCGAAGCAAGCAGTTGCAGCCGCTGCTTGCCTCTCTCACGAGGCGTGATGGTCCAACGCCAGCTCGCGTAGTCCCCATCGAATCCCGGAGCGCCTTCGATCCACTGCGTTTCCGGCGACGAAGATTCGATGAAGAAACCGCCGTCCGGCGATCTCAGTCGCACGGACATGGCCTTCGTCACAGTAATCTCGTGCCGAACGATTGCGGCACCACCGTCCATTCCCTCGGCGATCGCCTTGACGTCGCGACGCCCGATCCGCGCCTCGACGACCATCGAAACGCCGACCCGCATTTTCCGCGGGATATTCTCCACGAACTGGCCCGCAGCCACCCAGACGTTTTTGCCTGGACGTCGCGGCCGCGGAGCACCGGGGGCAACCCCGCCGGCAGGCGCTCCCTGTTGCGCAGAGCGGGGCTGCTGCGCAGGCGGGCCTGCCCTATTCGGCGGCTGGCCGAACGTGGAGGGCATAGACGCGCCAGGGGGACCGCTCCCAGGCACGGGCGCGCTCTGGAACGGAGCCGAGGGATGGGGCTTAAGCGGCGGCGGCGGTGCCGCGGATCCAGGACCGGAAGGAGATTGCGTTCTCTGCACCGGCGGCACCTGGAGCGGAGGTGGCACACCGCCAGGCGCCGGCGCCAGAGCCCGCCTGAAACCGGGCTCTTCCGCTGAGCGTGTCCGGTCCGGCGCCGGCGCGGTCCAGACAGGCGGCTGGGCGACCGTCGCCTCACGCACCTGGGGCGCTGGAGCGGCCGGTTCCCACTGCGGCGCGACCGGCGAGCGCTGATCGGCGGAAGGCTGTGCAGCCTCCACGCCCGGCGCGCCGGCCAACTCAGGCTGGATCGGGGCCGCAGGTAACGGCGCAGGCGCTCGCGGCATCTGCCCTTGCGACGGCCTGGGCTGACCCTGCGCCGATCGCGACTGAACGCGCTCGCGTGCATTTGCCAGAATATCTTCTGTCGTACCGGATGAGCGAGAGCCAGCCGGTTGCGGTGCGGGTTCTGCGCGCGGCGCCGAAGCAACCCGTTGCAAGGCCCTGATCGCCTGTTCGAAAGTGAGTCCCTGGATGCGCAGCAGGTTCGCAGCCGTGCTCTTGCCGTCTCCGACGATAGCCGCCAGCACGATGGCCCCATTGATCTCCGGCCGTCGACCCTGCCGCGCGGCGGCCGCGGCGGCCTCAAGGATCCTCTTCAAATCGGGAGAAATAAGAACTTGCGCCGGAACGTTGGGATCGCGGCGTTCTTCAATGCGGCCGATATACGTCGACACCTCGCCCGCAAGCCGGGCCAGATCGACGTTCGAAGAGCGCAGCACGACGGCCGCATCGGGATCCTCGGCCAGCGCCAGCAGCAGATGTTCCAGCGTCACCGACGCGTGCTGCTGAGCATCAGCATAGCTCGCGGCGCGCGCCAGCGTCGCAGCAAGATGCTGCGACATGGGAATTCGCCCGAGGTCATCGATGATCATTCGCCCGAACCGTACTTCCGGAAGCCGCGGCGCGGCGGTTCGGCGTCGGCCGGCCGCCCCGCCGCTCGTGAGACGGCATAGAACGTGATCCGCCTCTGGCGGGCAAGCCGCCAAACCGCATCACCGCCCCAGTTTTAGCCTTATCTCACGCTTGCTAGCACCCGATTGTGAGGGAATTCCGTTGAGGCAGCAGCCACAACGGATATAACCCTCGCGGGCGAACGCCCGTCGCGCAAGGGGCAATGCAACCCGGCTCGCGCCTCTCCCTAACTTTGACTGGGCTCTGCCGCAAAGATGACGAAAGCCACAGACATCCAGGCGAACGGCTCCAACGGGGACGTTGCCCCCATCAGCGCCCATGTGCAGGCGCGCATCCTCGCCGAAGCCCTGCCCAACATGCTCCGTTACGACGAACAGACCGTCGTCGTGAAGTTCGGCGGGCACGCGATGGGCGACGCGGCGCTGGCTGCGGCCTTCGCTCAGGACATCGTTTATCTGAAACAGTCAGGCGTGAACCCCATCGTGGTCCATGGTGGTGGACCGCAGATCGCGCAGATGCTGAAAAAGCACGACATCCAGTCGCAGTTCGTGCACGGACTTCGCGTCACCGATCAGCCGACCGTCGAGATCGTCGAGATGGTCCTCGCCGGCGCCATAAACAAGGAAATCGTCACCGCAATCAACCGGCAGGGCGGCAAGGCCGTCGGCATCTGCGGCAAGGACGCCAACCTGATGATCGCCCGCAAGATTACAGAAATGCCGGACCCCAAGACAGGCGTGGTCGGCAAGGTCGATCTGGGCTTCGTCGGCGATACGTTTCAGGTCAATCCCCACATCGTCGAAGTCATTTCGAAATCCGACCTCATTCCCGTGATCGCTCCGGTGGCGTTGTCGCGCGATGGCGAAACCCTGAACGTCAACGCCGACAGCTTTGCCTCGGCACTCGCCGCCCGGCTGAAGGCCAAGCGCCTGCTGCTGTTGACCGACGTCGAAGGCGTGCTCGACAAAAACGGCAAGCTCATTGAAGAGCTGAGCGTGGATCAGGCGCAGGACCTCATCAGGGACGGCACCATCAGCGGTGGAATGATTCCAAAGATCGAGGGCTGCATCGAAGTGGTTGAAGCCGGAGTGGAGGCGGTCGTCATCATCAACGGCAAAGTTCCCCACTGCGTTCTGCTCGAACTCCTGACCGACCACGGTGCCGGCACGCTCGTCGGCCGCCGCAAGCCGAAGGCGAAGAAAGCGTCCGAATGAACCCGCCGCCGAAATCGCGACCAGGACTGCTGCCGGCATTGGGTGATGCGTCGGACGCCACGGCTATGGCTGAGCTTGGCCGGAAGCGCGTTTGGATTTTCGACCTCGACAACACGCTCTATCCTGCGGAATGCAATCTTTTCGCCCAGGTCGACCGGCGCATGGGCGAGTTCATCGCTCAGCACCTTGGTGTGCCGTACGAGTATGCGCGCCATCTCCAGAAGAGCTATTATCGGCAATTCGGCACGACGCTCGCCGGCCTCATGCGCGTGCACAAGATGCAGCCGGAGCCGTTTCTCGATTACGTTCACGACATCGATGTTTCCGTCGTGCCCGATGCGCCGGAACTCCGCGCAGCCATCGACAGGCTGCCCGGCCGCAAGCTGATCTTCACCAATGGGTCTCGTGCCCACGCCGAGCGCGTGGCGGGAAAACTCGGCGTCCTCGACCTGTTCGAGGACATCTCCGACATCGCTTCCTGCGACTATGAGCCGAAGCCCTCGGCGGCCGCGTTTGACAGAATGGTGCGGCGTCACGGCGTCGACGGCGCGAATGCGGCCATGTTCGAGGACATGCCCCAGAACCTCGAAGTCCCGCATAAGCTGGGAATGTCCACGGTCCTGGTGCACTCAACTTACATGGACCATCCGGTCCAGCGCAGCTTTGCGAGCTGGACGGCCCTTCCCGATCACGTCCACCACTTCACGGACGATCTCACGGACTTCTTGAATACGATCGCGGTTGAAGACGGTCCGGACTGAGTTACCGCGTCAGCCTGAAGGTCGCCGAACTGCCGGCTGGCGACGAGATCGAGACGCTCTGCGAGTTGCCGCTGACGGTGACCGTGATCGTACCGTCCACCTTGTATTCTTCGTTGAAGAAACTGCCGGTGTACTGGTTGCCGCCCACGCGGGTCAGAAGGGCCGACTGTTCGACCTTCCCCGAAGCGCTCGCACAGCGCGCACTGACCAGATAACTCTCTGCGCCCCGCTTCTTGAAGTTCGCACGGCACCGCGCTGCCTCTTTCGCGCCTGAAGGGAACTTGACCGACCCGCCGCCACTCCACGCGCCGTCAAGGTCTACCGTGTCGGCAAATGCCGCCCGGGGCAGCGCGACGTTGCTGAGTGCACTGCCGGCTATCAGGATCAGACCCACCAGAAATCTATATTTGCTTTTATTGTCAAATGCATAGGCAGCACCAGACATCGTGAATTCCCCTCGAGAGCGCACTTCGTCGCGTGATCGCGCACCCTCCTATAGCAGCCTTCCCGCTCCCTGACAGTAGCAGGCAGGGCTCAGCCGCGCCCTTCAAACGGCATCGCCGTCGCCTTGAGCGTCATAAACAGGACATTTGCGTCGAGCGGAAGGTTGGCCATGTAAAGAACCGCATCCGCAACGTGAGAGACATCCATCACGGGTTCGGGACGGATCGACCCGTCCGCCTGGCGGATTCCGGCGGCCATGGGAGCAGAAAGCTCGGTCGCGGCGTTCCCAATGTCGATCTGCGAACATGCGATGTTGTGCTGGCGCCCGTCCAGCGCAATCGACTTGGTCAAGCCGGACAAGGCGTGCTTCGTTGCCGTGTAAGGTGCGGCATTGGGACGTGGCAACATGGCGGAGATGGAACCGTTATTGATGATCCGGCCACCCTTGGGAACCTGGGACTTCATCAATCGGATGGCCGCCTGAGCGCAAAGAAACGCGCCGTTCAGGTTGACGTCGACAACGGCCTTCCATTGTTCGTAGCTCAGATCTTCGATCGCGACCGCTGGCGCGAACATACCCGCATTGTTGAACAGCACATCCAGCCGGCCATAGGCATCCTTGGTCCGCGTGAACAGCGCCCGAACAGAGACGGGATCCGTCACGTCCGCTGCCACGACCAGCGTCGACCCCTCGGGACATTCGGCGGCCGTACTCTGAAGCTCGGCTTTCCGGCGGCCGGCCAGCACCACCTGATAGCCGCCGTGCGCAAGTTTGACAGAGACGGCCCGGCCGATCCCACTGCCGGCACCGGTGACGATTGCAACGCGCGGAATGGCGGCCATGAAAGCCTCGGCTGCGGCCTGAGAATTAGCGCGTCGGAACCGGCTTCTCGCCGCGATAATCGTAGAACCCACGGTTGGTTTTGCGGCCGAGCCAACCCGCCTCGACATACTTCACGAGCAGCGGGCAGGGCCGGTATTTCGAATCCGCCAAGCCCTCGTAAAGAACCTGCATGACCGACAGACACGTATCCAACCCGATGAAATCGGCGAGCTCCAGCGGCCCCATCGGATGATGCGCGCCCAGCTTCATGGCCTTGTCGATGCCTTCCACCGTACCGACGCCTTCGTAGAGCGTATAGATCGCCTCGTTGATCATCGGGAGGAGGATGCGATTGACGATGAAGGCCGGAAAGTCCTCCGAAACCGTCGTCTTCTTACCGAGGCTTTCGACGAAAACGCGTGCCGTCGCGAACACGTCGTCTTCCGTCGCAATGCCACGGATGAGCTCGACAAGCTCCATGCGCGGCACGGGATTCATGAAGTGCATCCCGATGAAAAGTTCGGGGCGGTCAGTCGTCGCCGCAAGACGCGTGATGGAGATGGACGAGGTATTGGTTGCGAGCAGAGCGCCGGGCTTCAGCCGAGGACAGAGCTCGGAGAAAATCTTGCGTTTGATACTCTCGTCTTCCGTAGCGGCCTCGATGACGAGATCGCAATCGGCAAGCTGATCGATGCTGGCGGCCGGTTTTATGCGCTTCAGGGCAGCCGCTTTATGCTGGGGCTCGATGAGCCCCTTGCCGACTTGCCGCTCCATGTTCTTGTCGATGTTGTCCAGCGCCCGCCCGATCGCATCCGGCTTGACGTCGTTGACGAGCACTTCGAAGCCGCCGAGTGCCACGACGTGGGCGATGCCCGACCCCATCTGGCCGGCCCCGATGATCCCGACCTTCTTGATGTCCGTCACCGGTTGCACAGCGGGTCTCGCCTTCTCGGACGATTTGACAGCAACATCCATGACGGCGTCCTTCCCTGACCGGCGAACCGGCCTTGTTCCAATGTGCCTCAGCCGCTGGCTTTACCGAGTTCGTTCGCAAGCTCGGGAAGAGCCTGAAACAAGTCGGCGACGAGCCCGTAGTCGGCCACCTGGAAGATCGGAGCTTCGCCATCCTTGTTGATGGCGACGATGACCTTCGAGTCCTTCATACCGGCAAGGTGCTGAATGGCACCCGAGATCCCGACGGCGATGTACAGTTCCGGCGCCACGACCTTCCCGGTCTGCCCGACCTGGAGATCGTTCGGCGCGAAGCCCGCGTCCACCGCCGCGCGCGACGCTCCCATGGCGGCTCCGAGCTTGTCCGCGACCGGTTCGATGTATGTCTTGAAGTTCTCGGCGTTGCCGATGCCCCGGCCACCGGAGATGATGATGCGCGCCGATGCCAGTTCAGGCCGGTCCGACTTGGAAAGCTCAGCCTTTTCGAAGGTCGACAGCCCGAGGGCCGCCGGTGCCGCAATCTGTTCGACCGTCGCGGCTCCGCCGCTTCCGGCCGCTGCGAAGCTTGCCGTGCGAACCGTGATGACCTTCTTCGGCTCGGCCGATTTCACCGTCTGGATCGCGTTACCCGCATAGATCGGCCGCTCGAACGTATCGGGCGCCACAACCTTGATGATGTCGGACACCTGCATGACGTCGAGGAGCGCTGCGACGCGTGGTGCGATGTTCTTGCCGGACGCCGTCGCCGGCGCAACGAAGGCATCATATCCGCTCATCAGCGGCACGATGAGCGCGGCCACCTCTTCAGCGAGACCATTGGCAAGATGCGGGGCATCGGCGACCAGAACCTTCGCGACGCCGTCGATCTTCGCCGCTTCGGACGCGGCTGCGGCCGCACCGCTGCCGGCTATCAGCACATGCACGTCACCGCCAAGCTGCTTGGCCGCTGTGACCGCCTTTGCCGTCGCCGCATTGAGAGCCGAATTGGTGTGCTCGGCCAGGACGAGAATCGCCATCAGAGAACCCCCGCCTCGGTCTTGAGTTTCTTCACGAGTTCAGCCACGTCGGCCACCTTGACGCCGCCCTTCCGCTGCGGCGGCTCAGCCGTCTTGAGAACCTGCAGGCGCGGAGAAATATCGACGCCGAAGTCTTCAGGCTTCTTGGTATCAAGCGGCTTTTTCTTCGCCTTCATGATGTTGGGAAGCGAGGGATAGCGCGGCTCGTTCAATCGAAGGTCCGTCGTCACGACGGCCGGCAACCGCAACTTCAGCGTTTCAAGGCCGCCATCAACTTCGCGGGTGACGCTCACGCTATCAGCGCTGGGCTCGATCTTGGATGCAAACGTGCCCTGTGGCCATCCAAGAAGCGCCGCCAGCATCTGCCCCGTCTGATTGCAGTCATCGTCGATCGCCTGCTTGCCCAGAATGATGAGCTGCGGTTGTTCTGCGGCGGCGACGCCCTTCAAGATCTTCGCGACTGCCAGTGGCTCTGTGATGGCGCCCTCCGGCGTCTCCACCAGAATGGCGCGGTCGGCGCCGATGGCCAGCCCCGTGCGCAAAGTTTCCTGCGCCTTCGTGGAGCCGATCGACACAACGACGACTTCCGTTGCCGTGCCTTTTTCTTTGAGCCGAACCGCTTCCTCGACCGCGATCTCGTCGAAGGGGTTCATGGACATCTTCACGTTGGCAAGTTCGATGCCCGAACCATCCGCCTTGACCCGGATCTTGACGGCGTAGTCGACGACGCGTTTCACCGCGACGAGTATTTTCATTCTTGAGGTGCTCCCCAACAGCCCCGAGCGTCTTTTTGTTTCTTCCAGACCGCGCGGGCTAAGGGCTGATTATCCACGCATCGCGGTCATTTACGAAAGGCCCTGCCCGGCCAGCGAAATCTGGCCGGTCAAGGTTCTTCGCAGTTGCGAAATCGCACAGTAAGTGTGCCCGAAAGCCGAGTCAATTGTCAGCCCGCCGCAACGGCTCGGAGCTAAAATCCCCTTTTTGTGTGGGGATTAATGATCGTCAGAACCGCCCTCAGGCAACCCTGAGACCCTTGTCGAAAAGGGGCACGTCGCGCCGCTTGAAGATTACGACGAGTATGGCACCCGCGATCAATCCCCCAATGTGGGCGTACCAGGCCACCGGTCCGACCTCGGGCAGGAGTATCATGATGAACTGGGTGAGGACCCAGACACCCAGAACGACGGCGGCGGAAAGCCTGAGCGGGATGAACTGAAACGCCAGAACCCACACGCGTACGCGGGGATGCAGCATGAGGTAGGCGGCGATCACCCCGGCGACGGCGCCGCTGGCGCCGATGAGAGGATTGGGGGACTCCGGCATCATGAACGAGTGTACCAGGCCGGCGAAAACCCCGCAGAGCAGATAGAACGCCAGAAAGCGCACATGGCCCATGGCATCCTCGACGTTGTCGCCGAACACCCACAGGAACAGCATGTTGCCCGCAAGGTGCAGCACATCGCCGTGGAAAAACATGTAGGATAGGAGTGTAAAGCGTTCCGGGATCGCGATCGACTGATCCGGCATTTCGCCCGGACCCAGCAGCCCTGCAGTCGAAACAAGCTCGGCGGGAACAATTGCAAAACTCGCGATCACCGCCTCTGACAGGCCCAAGGCCTCGAACGCGAACACCATGACGTTGGCGATGATGAGCCCGACGGTGACGTAGGGAAAGCGTATCGACTTCAGAACGTTCTCGTCATGCAGCGGAACGAACATCGCCAGCCCTCTTTCAAACGCGCCGTCCGGCTACCGATTCTGGCCTGGAACCCAGAGCACATCGCTGCGGCCTCGATCATTAACGTAACGGCTGGCAACGAATAGAAAATCCGAAAGGCGATTGATGTACTTCATCGCTGCGGGACTGACCGTTTCCCCCGGTAGACCCGAAAGCGTGACCATCTCCCGCTCTGCCCGGCGGCTCACGGTCCGCGCGACGTGCAAGGCGGCGGCGGCGGCTGAGCCGCCGGGAAGAACGAACGATTTGAGAGGCTGCAGCTCTGCGTTGAGCTCATCGATCTCGGCTTCGATCCGCTCCACCTGGGCCTCCGACATGCGCAGCGGCTCATACGGCAGCGGTTCGCCGCGATCGGGTACACACAGGTCGGCTCCCAGATCGAACAGGTCGTTCTGGATGCGCTCGAGTTTAGCATCAAGACCTTGATGCCCTCCGCCGAGGTGGATGCGCGCCATGCCGATGGCGGAGTTCGTTTCGTCCACAGTCCCATAGGCGGCGATCCGCGCGGCGTCCTTGGCCACCCGTTCACCCGTCCCGAGGCCCGTCGTCCCGGCGTCGCCGGTCTTCGTATAGATCTTGTTCAGCTTGACCACGCAGTCATCCCAATTCGGCTAGCCACCCTGCTGCTTCGCAACGAGGGTAAAGAGCATGATGATCACGATCGCTGCGAACTGAAGACCGACGCGCCAGCGCATGAGCTTCTGGCTCAGGTTCGGTGCTGTCCCGCGCGACATTGTCCACAGCCCGAGGCACAGGACGAAGAACACTGCGGCGACCGCTATCGTTGTGAGATGGTACAGCAGACCTTGCATTCGTAAGGTTGACCTTGGTTTCGAGGAAAGCTGGGCGCCCGCTCGGCATGACCATGTTTCGCAGCGGGGCCTACACACATTAACGTCAGGATGAGCGGTTCGGTGCAGG
>JBLMYE010000127.1:0-3658 GCA_050258115.1 Deltaproteobacteria bacterium
GTACGCCTGATGATATCAAGGCTGTGGTCAAGGCCTACCGCGTCTATGCGGTGAAGGTGGCGGATGAAAAGGACCCTACGCGTTACAGCGTAGATCACAGTTCATTTTTCTACCTGATGGACGCGAATGGTCAGTACGTGAAGCATTTTCCACACTCGGTCGACGCGAATGTTCTCGCCGACGCGCTCGCCGCAGCGCTGTAACGCAGCGAAACAATCATAACGGGCGATATCTGTCATCATGTGATGTGGCACCTCAGCGCCACACATTCACAGCGCACGGCCCCCTGCGTAAAAATCTGCTCGCCCGCATGCTGTCGAACTTGTTAGTTGAAGAGCGCACCGTATCGCGCTGCGATTTGGCTAAACGTGCATTTGAGAACTGCGCCATTGACGAACGGGCGCGTTCGTCATCGTATCTGGCGTGACCAGGATCAAAGCAGTGCGGGGATGTCTCCGCTCTTATTGTGTGAGAGCACTGCTCATTCGAGGACGTTCATGCGCAAGACCAAAGCGCCTCATGTGACCACACTTCCCAATCGGGAAACCGAGCGCATCGGCGCACCTGTCGAAGTTCGCAGGCATCCCGCCGCGCGCAGGTTGACGTTGCGCGTCAGCCGCACGCGGCGCGCAGTGATCGTCACTCTGCCTGTGCAGTGCGGGATCGAGGAGGCCGGCTCTTTCCTGCATCGGAATCTGGATTGGGTGCGCGAACGCCTCGACAGCCTGCCCGAACCCATTCCTTTCCGCGATGGGATCCTCGTACCACTGCGCGGCGTCACACACCGGATCGTGATGCCCGGCGAGATGCCGCGCCGCCGCGTTGTCTGCCGGGTCGAGGCGCATCCCTTCCCGCAACTGCAAGCGCCCGGCGAACTGATCGCCGCCGCCCGGCGCCTGGAACAATGGTTTGCCGAGGAAGCGCGCCGCGATCTGGAAGAGCGCGTCGCGTGGCATGCCGATCGCCTCGGCGTGAAGCCCGGCCGGCTTTCGATCCGCGACCAGACGAGCCGCTGGGGCTCCTGTTCCACGACAGGTGCACTCTCATTCTCCTGGCGGCTGGTACTCGCACCGCCGGCCGTTCTCGACTACGTAGCGGCACACGAGGTCGCTCATCTGCGCGAGATGAACCATGGATCGCGCTTCTGGTCGCTCGTGCGCCAGACCTGCCCGGCCATGGAAGAAGCGAAACGCTGGCTGCGCCTCTACGGGATGGATCTTCACCGCTACGGCGTCCAGAGCGGTGCCTGACTCAAGACCTATCGCCCGGCAGCCAGCCCAGCACCGAGCGACATCATTCCAGGCAATTGCGGCCGCCGCGGGCCGGTTTCGGCACCGTCCGGCGCTCGGTCCGCCATCTCCACACTGTCCTGCGGGATATCGGCCAGCGCCCGGGCGATGAAGTCCTCCCCGATGCGCGTCGCCGGATAAGACGCGCCTTCGGCACGCTTTTCCGGCAAGGGCACATTCGGCTTGCGGCCCCTCGGCGCCATGGTGGTGGGCATCCGCCAGGGAAGCAGCTCGGGTGCGGGTTGGCCAGCGCCGATGGGCGCCCCCTGCGCAAGCACTTCCGTACCTGCGAGCGGCAGGCTCTCGCGGCCTTCGTGCGCGTGTTCCATCACACGATTCCAGATGAGAGCAGGCAGATTGCCGCCGGTTGCTTTGCGCATCGGCTCACCACCGTCGTTGCCCATCCAGACGCCACCGGTGAAGTGGGCCGTATAACCGACGAACCAGGCATCGCGAAAATCCTGGCTTGTTCCCGTCTTGCCGGCGGCGGCATGACCGGCCAGTCCCGCCCGCTTGCCTGTGCCCGCTTCCACGACGGATTGCAGCATACCGTTCAGTGCCGCAACGGAGCCGGGTGATACGGCGGGATCGCTCGGGGGCGCAGCCCGCGCATAGAGGACACGGCCAGCGCCGGATCGGATCCGGCGGATCACATGCGGCTCGACCGCCGTTCCACCGGCCGCGAACGATGCATAAGCGCCGGTCAGGTCGAGAAGCGAAACCTCCGACGTGCCGAGCGCCAGAGACGGCTCGGCGCGCAACGGAGCGGCGATACCGAGCCGCTTGGCCAGGGCCACCACCTTGTCCGGGCCCACATCCATCATCAGGCGAACGGCAACCGTGTTGACGGATTGTGCCAGCGCCTGCCGCAGTGTGGTCGCACCGCCGAAACGTCCATTATCGTTCTTCGGCGACCAGCCGTCGAGATTGAAGGGAAGGTCATAGGCGACACTATCGGGAGTGTAGCCTTTCTCAAGTGCAGCGAGGTAAACGAACGGTTTGAATGCCGAACCCGGCTGCCGCACGGCCTTCACAGCACGATTGAACTGGCTTTCCGCATAGGAGCGGCCGCCGACCATCGCCCGCACACCGCCGGTTTTGTCGAGAATGACAACGGCCGCCTGACCCGCGTTGAGCGCTGCTCCCTCCGTCCGCATGGCCTCCGCCACTACGGCCGACGCCTGCTTTTGCAGATCCCTGTCGAGCGTCGTATCGACGATGAGAGCCCCTTGGCTGCCATCGAGAGCGTCGGGCATCATATCGAGAACGTAATCAATGGCGTAATCGGTCGCCTGCCGCTCGCCGTCGCGCTGAATATTGGCGAAGATCATCCGTTTCGATCGTGCCGTCTGCTCTTCCGCCGCACTGATGTATCCGGCGTCGTGCATTTTGGAGAGAACGCTATGACCGCGGATGACCGCAAGTCTCGGGCTCGATGTGGGTGCATACCGCGACGGCGCCTTGAGAAGCCCGGCGATCACGGCAGCCTCGGCGAGCGTCAACGCGCGCGCTGACTTGTCGAAATAGCGCTGCGCCGCGGCCTCTATGCCGTACGCGCCGCCGCCGAAGTACACGCGATTGAGATAGAGTTCGAGGATCTGCGCCTTGCTGAGCCGCATTTCGAGCCACAGCGCCAGAACGAGCTCCTCGATCTTCCGCCCGACGGTCCGCTCCGGGGACAGAAAGAGGTTTTTGGCGAGCTGCTGTGTCAGCGTCGAACCGCCCTGCGCGAAACGTCCCGACCGCAAATTCACGAGCGCCGCACGGATGAGCCCGACAGGATCGAGCCCCCAGTGCGTCCAGAATTTTCGGTCCTCCGTCGCGATGACCGCATCGATCACGCGCTTGGACAGGAGTTCAAGTGGAATATAGTCATGGGCAGCGCCACGCTCCGCGAGCACACTCCCGTCGCGGGCAAGAATACGTATCGACTGACCCGCCACTTGGCTTCTCAGCGAAAGCGGATCGGAAATCGTGATGCTGTACGTCACGAGCATCCCCGCCAGCGCCAGACCGGCGAACGAGATGGCAGCGAGGGGCAGGAGAACAAGAAACCGCGCACGCGGGCTCAGGCGGCTAAGGAGATTCCTCGAAGTTCGTTTTTTTGCCCGCTGGCGGAAGGCCTTTGCGGTTCGCCGGCAGAAAGAGGCCCACGAGCGACGGGCCCTCGCCGCGATACGCCGCGCGCGGCCTTTCCTACGCCCCCGCTTCGATTGACCCTTGGCCATCGATCCGACACACACACTCCCGACTGCAAGCTCGCGACAAGCGCACGCGTGCAGATCGAACCCCGAACGCTTAAATTCTTAGACGGAGCACGTTAAGCGCCGGTTAACCAAGGGCGCCGGCAGTGTAAGCTCCGGCGCATG
>JBLMYE010000128.1:0-3465 GCA_050258115.1 Deltaproteobacteria bacterium
GACAAATACGACCGCATCGCCTTCGTGGCGAGTGATGTTCCGGAAGCCCGGGCGGCGCTCGAGCGTCTGACCGCCCGCTATGGCAACACGCGCCCGCCTGAAGCCGAAGTCATCGTCGCTCTCGGCGGCGACGGGTTGATGCTGCAAACTCTGCATCGATACATGAACGACCGGATTCCGATTTACGGCATGAACCGCGGCTCCGTCGGCTTTCTCATGAACGAATACCACGAAGACGATCTGCGCCAGCGTATCGCGGCGGCCGAAGTCACGCGCGTGCATCCCCTTTCGATGGTCGCAACAGACATCCACGGCAAAGCTGCGAAGGGTCTTGCGATCAACGAGGTCTCTCTGTTCCGCCAGATCCATCAGGCCGCAAAACTGTCGATCGCCGTTGACGGCAAGATGCGGCTCGAAGAACTCATCTGCGACGGCGTACTCGTCGCAACGCCGGCCGGTTCAACGGCTTACAACCTCTCCGCCCATGGCCCCATCCTGCCGCTCGACGCCAAGCTCTTGGCCCTGACCCCGATCAGCCCGTTCCGCCCCCGTCGCTGGCGCGGCGCACTTCTGCCCGACAACGCTCGCATCACGATCACCGTCCGCGAAAACGACAAGCGACCTGTCAGCGCGGTGGCCGACCATGTGGAGACGCGCGACGTGGTTCGTGTCGAGATCGAACAGGCCCGGCACATAGACCTTTTCATGCTTTTTGATCCCGGCCACTCGCTCGACGAGCGCGTCATCGCCGAGCAGTTCCGCTTCTGACCCGTTCAATGCCGCAAGCGGGACATCTCCTGCCGGGCGTCGAAGACGATCGTCTGCAGCAGCCACTTGCCGGCGTATTCAGATCGGACGCAGCCGATCTCGTTGCCGCCGACATCGAATACGACCACTTCTTCCGTGTCCTTCAGTTTGGTCAGATATCCGATGACCGCCCCGTTGGCATCGAGCACGACCTTCTTGAAAACACCCATGTGACAGCTCCCCTCTAAGGGAACTGATGATCTGCTGCGAATCTTGTCTCAGTCTTGTGGCGGCGGCCGACTAGCCGTCCGTCTTACGTGGTTCGCCGCGCTGCCACCGGGTCACGACGTCGGCCAATGCGGGGCGGTCGCGTTCGGCCGGCTTATCCTTCGCCGTGCCGATGTAGATCAGTCCGGCGATCCTCTCGTTGGCGGCAAGTCCGAAGCCTTCAGCGAAGGTCTTCGAGTACGACACCCACTCGGTGATCCACGTCGTTCCGTAACCCAGCGCATTGGCGGCTATGCACAGGTTCATGCACGCGGCACCGGCGGACAGCACCTGCTCCCACTCCGGCGCCCCCCGCATCTCCTTGACGCGCGAGACAACGGCAACGACCAGCGGGGCCCGCAGAAAGCGCTTGCGCTCTGTTTCCAGGCGCACATGAGACGGCGGTTCGGCTTCTTCGAGCAGGCATGCCTCGGCGGCGAGATCTCCCAGGTGCTCCCGTGCCGCCCCCTCGATGACCACGAAACGCCAGGGCACCAGCTTCTTGTGGTCGGGCACGCGCGCGGCGATCGTGAGAATCGTCTCCAGTTCTTCAGGTGTGGGCCGAGGCTCCCCGAGAAGATCCGGCTTCACCGAACGGCGGGTTTTCAAAAGATCGATCATGGAATGGCTCGTCATGCGCGGATCCGGCGGGTTGGCGTTGCACAGGCTTTTATTCCGTCTCGTTGGCCCCCTCGCTATAGGAAGCCGCCCTCTGGTACAATGGTGAGATGCTTCGCACCGAACGAAGCGCGCGAAGTTTCGGAGATGCTCGTGGTCAGCCTTTACCGTCTGTGCGCTGCGCTGATGATCGCGGCCGCCGTCTTTACGTCGCAGCGCGCGCGCGCCGATACGGCCCCGCCCGTGCTCGTCATCGTGGATGGCTCAGGCTCAATGTGGGGCAAGATGGAAGGTGGTCAGACCGCCAAACTTTACGCCGTCCGGGATCTTCTGCGCGAGCGGCTACTCAAGGCCCCACCTCAATCGCGCATAGGCCTCGCTTCGTTCGGCCACCGTCGCAAAGGGGATTGCGGTGACGTGGAGATCATCACGCCTATCGAAGCCGGCGGGACGCAGGGAGCCGTCGCTGCGCTGGAAGAATTGAATCCGAGAGGCAAGGGTCCGCTTACGGCGGCAGTCCGAGAAGGCGCCAAAGCGATCGGGTCTGGAACAGCCGGTCACATCGTTCTGATCCACGACAATGCCGACAACTGCAGCCAGGACATCTGCGCTGCCGCCAACGACATCGCCAAATCGAACCCATCGCTGAAAGTTCACGTTCTCAGTCTCGGGCTGTCCAAGTCCGAAAGAGACCGGATGCAATGTCTCGCGAAGACGACGAAGGGCCTTCAGTTCGACGCAAGCGACGACACAAAAATCGCGGAAGCACTGACGGAGATTTTCAAGGCCGCAGGATTGGACGCCGTGGCGGAGCCATCTGCACCACCTGCGGCCGCCGCACCTCTCTTGCCGGCCCTCGGCCCTCCGGGACTTCGGCTGTCGGCATCTCTATCGGACGGCGGCGCTCCGGTCGACGGGGCCATCTCGTGGCGCATCGTCAAGGCCGGCAGTCCGGTAGACAGCACTCCGCTCGTCGAGCGGCAAAGCCGCGAAATAAATGAAAACGTAGATCCGGGCCGCTATCTCGTCACTCTGAACTACGGCCTCATCCGGCGCACGGTCGAGATCGACGTGGGTGCAGATGGTCCGTCGGTCCGGCGTATCGACCTCGACGGCGGCCGCCTGTCGGTCACCGCCACCGCAAGCAAACAGGGCGATGCGCTGCGCGCGCCGGTGATGACCATTACGTCTCTTGGGGCCAGCGAAACCAGCTCCGCATCCGTCCTGTGGCTGGCGCGAGAAGCAAAAACGGATCAGGCTGTGCCGGCCGGCCGCTATCTGGTGGAGGTCGCCGATGGGCTGGCCCGCAGCCGCATTGTCGTTGAGGTGAAACCCGGCAGCACGGCGCGCGCTGATTTGATCCTCGATACAGGACTGCTCGAATTGACCGCGACCGCCGTGTCCGGCGGCCCGGCGCTCGACCGCGTCCTTTATACCGTCTCTGCCGACGATCCCTCGGCGCCGGACGGCCGGCGGGAAGTGGCACGCTCCGCTGCCCCGGTCGCCGCGTTCACACTTCAGGCGGGCACCTATTACGTGACGGCCAGACATGGTGCGGGCGAACATCGCGAACAGGTCGCCGTGTCATCGGGCGACGTCGTCAGACGTACGCTCGTTCTCGATGTGGGACGCTTAAGCGTCGTCCCGGCGCTTCCCGACACGGCAGAGACGGATCGCGCGGTGATTACCCGGGTCTACGAAACCGCAGGAGACAAGCGCCTGGTCGGTCAGAGCACGGCAGCCAAACCACAATTCACACTCGGCGCTGGACGATACCGGGTCGTATGCGAACTCGGCAGGTCGAACGTTCGCGCGGAACGCGTCGTGGATCTC
>JBLMYE010000129.1:0-5093 GCA_050258115.1 Deltaproteobacteria bacterium
GTAGGGCGAGAAGACGCTGCCGACGAAGGAGATGATCGATAGTCCGTGACGATGATCGTCGCTGAGGGCATCGACGTACCACCAGACATACCCGCCCGGCGTTACCTGCGTATCGAATTGAGGTCCACCGCCAGTTGGGCGGCAGCCAGCCATCCCGAAAGCGCGGCCATGGGAACGCCCGGCCCGGGGTGCACACTGCCCCCCGCCAGATACAGTCCCGGAATGCGCGTCTTGCCCCCCGGTCTGCTGAACGAAGCCATCCAGCCATGCGAGGCCGCCCCGTACAGAGCGCCGCCAGTCGCGGGAAAGAGAGCGTTGAAGTCGGCCGGCGTCGTCAGAACCGTATCGGCATCGGAGCGGTCCACCTCGAGACCAAGCCGCGACAGCAGCGCAAAGGTCCTCTCCTCGCATTCGGAAGCCTCCACTCCTGTAAAACGGTCGGTATCGCCGGTAGGTGGCGCATTGACGAGAACAAGCAGCCGCTCGCGCCCCTCGTGGAACTCGGACGGATGGTCCGTGCGATCCTGCGCACACACATATACGGTGGGTTCCCGGGGCAGGCGAGACCGCCGGAAGATATCGTCGAATTCAGCCTGGTAATTGCTGGAGAAGAATACGTTGTGCCGCACGAGTGGAAAGCCGCTTGTTTGCGCGCTCATCGACCAGGTCATTGCCGAAAGCGACCGCTGATCGCGCCGCAATTGCGAAACGGTACTCGCAACGGACGGTCCGAACAGTCCGGCCGCTACCGCTGCACTATCTGCATTTACGATGACGTTCTGCGCCTCGATCACCTCTCCCGATCGTAACCGCACACCAGAGATCCTGCCGGCCAGGGTCAGGACTTCCTCGACCTCTGCTCCATAGAAGAACCGCGCGCCATTCTCCTGGGCGATCGCTTCGAGCGATTTGGCAAGCGCGTGCATTCCGTCTTCAATGATCCAGACGCCGTCCTGTTCCACATGCGCCACGAGCATCAGCGTTGCCGGCGCTTCGAACGGCGAAGACCCGCAATAGGTTGCGTAGCGTCCGAAGAGTTGCCGCAACCGGGGATCCTGGAAATGATCTCCGAGCGCCGACCAGAGAGTGGAAAAAGGAGAAATCCGCCACATGTCCCCGAGCCCCCTGAGACCAGCGCTGAAAGCGAGCGAAATGGGCGTCGGCTGCGGCGAGCGAATGAAGGGTTCTTCGAGTGTCTGGTAGACGTCACGCGCCCGTGCACAGAAAGCGCGGAACCCGTCGGCTTCGCCCGGACCGGCAAAGGCCCCGATCGCCTCGGCGCTCTCCTCGACGCTCGCAAACAGATCGAGCCGCTCCCCCTCGCTCCACGCATGGCGCGCGAGAATAGACAGCGGTTTCAGCCTGACCTCGTCGGCAAAGACCTTCCCGGCGTCTCCGAATATGCGCTCGAAAACCCAGCGCATCGTGAACACGGTGGGGCCGGAATCGACCGGCCGGCCGCCGGCAAGGATCTGCCGCACCTTGCCTCCGGGGGTCTGCTGGCGCTCGAAGACCTGAACATCATAGCCGGCCCGCGCCAGCTCCAACGCCGAAACCAGCCCGGCCACGCCCGCCCCGATGACGATCACCTTGCCCTTTACCATGATCGCCCGGCTCTTCTGGCGCCCCTCTCCGCACTAGTCATGGCACGGAAGTGTCTATTTTACTAGACATTATAAAAAGACCAATTAGGATTACACTCTCTGTCGCAATGGGGGTCTTCCATGGACGCCACGGCACGTATCGAGCAATCCCTGGAAACCATCCTGGCGCGGGCAGAAACCCCAGGCTCTCCTCCGAAACTCGCCGCGGCTCTTCGCTACGCCGTCTTTCCTGGCGGCGCTCGCGTGCGTCCGCGGCTTTGTTTGGCGGTGGCCCACGCCTGTGGCGACGACCAACCCGCCCTTGCCGACGCTGCTGCGGCATCGATTGAGCTTCTGCACTGCTCATCGCTCGTTCACGACGACCTGCCCTGCTTCGACGACGCGGCTCTGCGGCGCGGCAAGCCTTCTGTCCACATGGCTTTCGGCGAACCTCTCGCGGTGCTGGCCGGAGACGCCCTGATCGTCATGGCCTTTGAATGCCTCGCAGCGGCAGCCGGCGGCGCGCCGCTTCGTCTGCCGTCACTGCTGTCGAAGATCGCCAACTCCGTCGGCATGCCTCACGGCATCGTCGCGGGTCAGGCTTGGGAATGCGAACCCGAAGTCGAACTTGCAAAGTACCACCGCGAGAAAACGGGCTCTCTGTTTGCAGCCGCTACGGAAGCCGGTGCGCTGGCCGCAGGCCAATCGCCCGAACCCTGGCGGCGGCTCGGTGAATGCATCGGCGAGGCTTATCAGGTCGCCGACGATCTGCACGACCTTCTCGGTAAAGCCGCAGACATCGGCAAACCATCCGGACAGGATGTAGCCCACCATCGCCCCTCAGCTTGCAGCTTAGGGATCGAAGGGGCCTCCCGGCGCCTCAAGGGCCTGATGCAGGAAGCGCTGGACTCGATCCCGGCCTGCCCTGGCTCCGATGAACTGAGAGCGATCATTCTCGCAGAATCGACCCGGTTCGTTCCCAAGGACCTCGCCCGGCTCGCAGCATGACCCGCCCTGCCGGGACCTCCGCGGCGGGCGCGACACACGAACGAGCCGCCAACGGAGAACGGCACGTGCCTTCCCTATACGAACGGTGGCTGTCATTCCGCAACCGGCTGCTCGTCGACTCGCGCTTCCAGAAATTTGCCAGCGCCACGCCCGGATTTCGGACGATTGCACGCAAGAAAGCCCGTGGCGTTTTTGACCTGCTGTCGGGCTTCATCTATTCGCAGGTCTTGCTGGCCTGCGTCCGGCTCGATCTTCTCCGGCTCTTGCAGAACGGGCCCCGATCACTGGAAGCAATTGCCTCCAGCGCCAATCTCCCCCTCGATCCAGCCCGCCGACTGCTCGACGCAGCCGTCTCCCTCGACCTGATGTGTCGCTTGAGCGACGGAAGATACGGCCTGGGCATGAACGGTGCCGCCGTGCTCGCAAACCCCGGCATCGGCGCCATGGTCGAACACAATTCCATCCTTTACGAAGACTTGAAGGACCCCGTCGACTTCCTGCGAAATCCCGACCGCGAAACCGCCCTTTCCCGTTACTGGGCGTATGCGCGCGCGGCCGATCCCTCCAGCCTCGGCGATGAAGCGGTCGGCGGCTACAGCGAGCTCATGTCGGCCTCCCAACCCCTCGTCGCAGAAGAAATTCTCGACGCTTACCCTTTGAGCGAGCACAGCTGCCTGCTCGACGTCGGCGGGGGCGAAGGCCGGTTCCTGATTTCGGCAGGGAGGCGGTATCCCCACCTCCGCCTGATGATGTTCGACCTGCCGGCCGTCGCCGCCCGAGCCCGCCAGCGGCTCGCGGAAGCGGGCATGTCCGCGCGCGCTCAGGTCTTCGGCGGCAATTTCTTCACCGACGACATCCCGAAGGGCGCCGATACGGTGACCTTGATCAGAATTCTGCACGACCACGACGACGATAAAGCCGCGCGCTTATTGATCAACATCAGACGGGCATTGCCGCCGGGTGGCCGGCTCCTCCTTGCCGAACCGCTCTCCGATACGCGCGGGGCCGAGCGCATGGGCGACGCCTATTTCGCGTTCTATCTCATGGCGATGCGATCAGGCCGCCCGCGATCCTATGCAACGATTTCCGGGATGCTCCAACGGAGTGGTTTTGGCGACGTCCGCCGAATTGCGACGCGCGTTCCGCTCCAGACCAGTCTGATTGTCGCACAAACATGACTCAGAACTGTTCATGCTGCTTGACACTTTGCCATGTCCGCATAGATTGACAGATGATCAAGGCGGCAGGCCCCGGCATTTTCCGGACGTCTGACCTCCCGGTAGAACGTGAGTATTCCCCGGATGAACACCCTCGCTGTCGTGCTCGAAGAGCCGGAGCGCCTTGTGCTCAGCCGACTTCCCTTGCCTGAGCCGGGCGAAAACGATGTCGTGATCGATATCGAGTGGAGCGGCATCTCGACCGGAACCGAACGCCTGCTCTGGCTCGGCCGCATGCCGCCGTTCCCCGGGCTCGGCTATCCGCTGGTACCGGGTTACGAATCCGTCGGGCGAGTTCGCGAAGCGGGACTGCGCTCCGGCGCGCGCGTGGGCGATCGCGTCTTCGTCCCCGGCGCGCGCTGCTACGGGGACGTCAAAGGTCTGTTCGGCGGCGCGTCATCGCGTGTCGTCGTCCCCGGCGCCAAAGCGATTCGTTTCGACGAAAAACTTGCCGAGCGTGGCGTCCTTCTTGCTCTCGCGGCAACCGCCTACCATGCGCTCGACGTCGGAAAATCAGTTTTGCCCGAACTCGTGGTAGGCCATGGCGTACTTGGACGCCTGCTCGCGCGCCTGATCGTTGCTCTGGGTGGTGCCCCCATCGTCTGGGAGACCAACGCCCGTCGAGCGGCCGGCGCCGAAGGCTACCGCGTCATCGATCCGACGACAGACACGACGCGGGGTTACGTGAGCATCTGCGACGTCAGCGGCGATTCCAAACTGCTCGATACGTTGATCTCGAAGCTGTCTCCCGGCGGCGAAATCGTTCTCGCCGGCTTCTACAGCGATCCGCTTTCATTTGCCTTCCCGCCGGCCTTCATGCGCGAAGCCAGACTGCGCGTCGCGGCCGAATGGAAGGAGCACGATCTGGTGGCCGTCCGCGACCTCATCGAGAAGGGCGCGCTTTCTCTCGACGGCCTCATTACCCATCGCGAACCCGCGACGGCCGCAAGCGATGCCTATCGCACGGCTTTCACGGACCCGGACTGCCTGAAAATGATCCTCGACTGGAGAAGCTGCTCATGAGCGCGTGCGGATCGACGACATTGAACGCTCTGAAGCCCTCGATGACCGATTTCCTGCGCGAGGAAGCGGCGCAGGAACCCGATCCCGTGCCGAAGGCCGGATCGGAAACAAAGGAAACACAGATCATCGCCATTTACGGCAAGGGCGGTAGCGGTAAGAGCTTCG
The DNA here is from genome assembly GCA_050258115.1 of Deltaproteobacteria bacterium. Lineage (GTDB taxonomy): Bacteria > Pseudomonadota > Alphaproteobacteria > Rhizobiales > Hyphomicrobiaceae > JAGVSR01. The sequence goes on from JBLMYE010000129.1 coordinate 4,997, forward strand.
CGCTTGCCAACCTGTCCTACATGATGGCGCAGCAGGGCAAGAAGGTGCTGCTCATCGGCTGCGACCCGAAGAGCGACACGACGAGCCTGCTGTTCGG
>JBLMYE010000130.1:0-4763 GCA_050258115.1 Deltaproteobacteria bacterium
TCCAGACCGTCGGCGGCATGGCCGGAATGACCGATGCCGCCGGTGAAGCTCTCGTCCTGCACGATAAACCGTTCATCGTTCTGACGATCATGTTTCTGGCCTGGCTGAACTACCGGGGCGTTTATGCGACCCTCACGTTCAACCTCGTCATTACCGCGATCGCCTTCATTGCGATCATCATTCTCTTCTTCGCCGCGAAGCCTTGGTCGACGGATATCCTGCAACACCACGAACTGCTTAACGGTCTGCCGTACGGGTGGATCGGCGTCATCGCGGCCTTGCACTTCGGGCTTTGGTATTATCTCGGCATCGAAGGAACCTGCCAGGCGGCTGAAGAAGTGCGGTCGCCGGCGCGCTCCCTGCCGCTCGGGACGATGACCGGCATCATGACGCTGTTGATCGCGGCGACCATGACTTGGTATGTCTGCGCCGGGTTGATGCCATGGGAATACCTGGGTCAGGCCGTGACTCCGCTGTTCGATGCCGCGCGGTTCATGGATTCGATGCCGCTGATGGTTCTTCTGTTCATCGGCACGATCTTCTCGACCCTCGCTTCAGCCAACGGATGCATCAACGACGCATCGCGGGCCTGGTTCTCGATGGCTCGCGACCGCTACCTGCCGCAGTGGTTTGGCGCGGTGCATCCGAAGTTCCGGACGCCGTATCGTTCGATCGTGTTTCTGGTGCCGGTGGCGGTTCTCTTCGCCTACTATGCGCCGCTCGATCAGGTGATCACCTTCTCTATCCTCTCTGGTTTGCTCGGTTACACGTTCATGACCTTCAACGTGATCATGTTCCGGCGAAAGTGGCCCCTGGGAACGATTCAGCGGGGCTATGTGCATCCGCTGCATCCTCTGCCGGCGCTGGTACTGCTGGTGCTGTGCGGCACGACCTACTTCGCGGTGTTTCTGGGATATGGCACGCAGCTCATGGCGATGATGCTGTTCTTCATCATCGCGTCGCTGTGGTTCCATTTCCACCGCTACCGCTACGTACGCCGGGGCGATCAGTTCTCGATGCCCTGGCCACGGCCGGTGGGCGATTACTGATCAAGAAGCATGCAAACGGGCCGTGGCGCGATCGATCGACGCCACGGCCCTTGGCTTCACCTGAGTGCGGCAAATCATGTCGGCTGGTTTCCTCGTCGGTCTTACTGCGTTCGTTGCGTTGCTTGCGGTTCTCGCGGTGCGCGACCATCGCCGCGCGATCGCGTCGCGCCGGCAACTCTTGGATGCCTGCCGCGGTGTTCTCGACGAGGAACGGTGGACGGCGGGTGACGACGGATTTCCGGCGCTCGAAGGCCGCGCCTACGGGCGGGCTGTCGTGGCAAAGCTCATTCCCGATACGATGGTGGTGCGCCGTCTGCCGCAGCTCTGGCTGTCGGTCACGATGAAGCACCGCATTCCCCATGCTCCGTCATTGTCCATCATCGCCCGATTCACAGGTAACGAGTTCTACGCCGCGGCGCTCGATCTCCCGCAGCGCATCGACCCGCCAATCGGGTTCCCGCTCGACGTGATGATCCGCGGAGACGGCGGGCGTGCATCGCGCCTGTGCCATGATCTCGCCCCGGCGCTGGCAAAGGTGCTCACGGACGAACGCGTGAAAGAGATCATTCTGGCGCCGAACGGCGTGCGTATCGTCCGGCAAGCGGCGGAGGGACGGCGCGGCGAACATCTGCTGCTTCGGCAAGCCGTTTTCGACGACTGCAAAATCCAGAGATCGGATTTCGTGCAGGCTCTGTCGGAGCTCGCCGATCTCACAGAGAAACGGGACGCGCAGCTGGAGGCCCGCGCCGCATGAAGATGAGTGCACCGCCACACCCTTATGCCGTGCTGGTCCTGGCGATTCTGATGCCGGGTGGCGGCCATGTTCTCGCCGGGCAGCCGCAACGCGGCTTCGGGTTTGCGCTCTTCACGCTCATTCTTGCGATCATCAGCTGGCATACGACCACCCCCGATCAGTCATTCGTGGGGCGGATGGCGCTCGGCCTGTTCGTCTGGGCGATTTCGATCCCCGACGCCTACCGGGTGGCGCGCACGCACTATGAACGCTGGCAGCAGGGCCGCTAGAGCCCATCTGTGTACTCTCAGGAAAAAAGTATTCTTGCCAGTTGAGATTTGTGGCGCGAGTTGGTAGATTTCCCACCGGCAACGCTCAAGAGGAGACGACCCATGTGCGGGATCGTTGGATTGTTCATCAAAGACAAGGCCCTGGAACCGCGGCTCGGGGAACTGACGGCGCAAATGCTGGCGACCATGTGTGAGCGGGGACCCGATTCCGCAGGCTTTGCGGTGTATGCCGCTCCGGAAACGGGCAAGGCCAAGCTGACCGTGCAGTCGGCGGATGCGGACAAGAACTTCGCCGGACTCGACGCGGCGCTCTCCAAGGCGATCGGCGCTCCCGTCGAAATCGATCGCCGATCGACGCACGCGGTCCTGACGCTGCCGGCGGACAAGCTGGAAGACGCCCGGGCGGCCATCAAATCGGGTCATCCCGGCGTGCGCATCATGAGCGCCGGCGAGACCATCGAGATCTACAAGGAAGTCGGCTGGCCGACGGAAGTTTCCGACCGGTTCCATCTGAAACAGATGTCTGGATCGCATGCCATCGGGCACACGCGGATGGCGACGGAGAGCGCGGTCACTACGCTCGGCGCGCATCCATTCTCGACGGGAGCCGACCAGTGCCTCGTCCACAACGGTTCTCTTTCGAACCACAACAGTCTGAAGCGCATGCTCAAGCACGACGGCATGACATTCGAAACCGAGAACGACAGCGAGGTGGCCGCGGCCTATCTTACCTGGCGCATGAACCAGGGCATGAATCTCGGGCAGGCGCTGGAGAAGAGCCTCGACGATCTCGACGGCTTTTTCACATTCGTGGTCGGAACCAAGGATGGTTTCGGCGTCATCCGGGATCCGATCGCCTGCAAGCCGGCCGTCATGGCCGAAACGGATCAATACGTGGCGTTCGGCTCCGAATACCGAGCGCTTGCAGGATTGCCCGGCATCGACAAGGCAAAGGTCTGGGAACCCGAGCCCGCCACGGTCTATTTCTGGGAGCGGTGAAGCATGCGCACGATTGATCTTGCGGTCACGCCTCTGCGGGAACTCAATTCCGAACTGCACCGGCAGACGGAGGGCACGAACGAAGGTCAGTGGGAGGTGCTGAACCCGCGCGGTCAGCATGCCGTGGCCGTCGGCGTCGATGCCCCCATCAAAATCGCGGTGCGCGGACCTGTCGGTTACTACGGCGGCGGAATGAACAAGCGAGCCGAGATCACGATCCACGGCTCGGCCGGACCGGGCGTCGCCGAAAACATGATGTCGGGAAGCGTCGTCGTCAAAGGTGACGCCAGCCAATATGCCGGCGCCACCGGACGCGGCGGTCTTCTCGTCATCGAAGGAAATGCCTCCTCGCGATGCGGCATTTCGATGAAGGGCATCGACATCGTCGTCCGCGGCAACATCGGGCACATGTCGGCCTTCATGGCTCAAAGCGGCCATCTCGTGGTGCTAGGCGACGCAGGTGATGCGCTGGGGGATTCGATCTACGAGGCGAAGCTTTTTGTGCGCGGAAAGGTCAAGAGCCTCGGCGCCGACTGCATCGAAAAGGAGATGCGGCCGGAACATCATGAGCAGTTGGCGGCGTTGCTCGATCGCGCTGGAATCAAGGACGTGAAGACCAGCGAGTTCAAGCGCTACGGATCGGCACGCAAACTCTACAATTTCAACATCGATAACGCGGACGCATACTGATGACGTATCACAACCCGCCGACGACGCCGCGTAAGTCTTCGACATTCGACGATTACACGCTTTCGGAAATCCGGCGCGCCGCGTCGACCGGCATCTACGACATTCGCGGAGGTGGCGCGAAACGGCGCGTGCCGCACTTCGACGACCTGCTGTTTCTAGGCGCCTCGATGTCCCGGTATCCGCTCGAAGGGTATCGCGAGAAGTGCTCCACGAGCGTCATGCTCGGAACCCGATTCGCAAAGAAGCCGGTTGAGCTGAAGATCCCGATCACCATCGCGGGGATGAGCTTCGGCTCGCTTTCGGCGCAGGCAAAGGAAGCGCTGGGCCGCGGCGCCACGATCGCCGGAACGTCGACGACGACCGGCGACGGCGGCATGACGCCGGAAGAGCGTGGTCAATCGAAGACACTCGTCTACCAGTACCTGCCGTCGCGCTACGGCATGAACCCCGATGATCTTCGCAAGGCCGACTGCATCGAAGTCGTCGTCGGCCAGGGCGCCAAGCCCGGCGGCGGCGGAATGCTGCTCGGGCAGAAGATTTCGGATCGCGTCGCTGAGATGCGCACCTTGCCCAAGGGCATCGATCAGCGTTCGGCTTGCCGGCATCCCGATTGGACAGGTCCTGACGATCTCGAGATCAAAATTCTCGAACTGCGCGAGATCACCGACTGGGAGAAGCCCATCTACGTCAAGATCGGCGGCGCGCGCCCCTATTACGACGTTGCTCTTGCCGTGAAGGCGGGGGCCGACGTGGTGGTGGTCGATGGCATGCAGGGTGGAACCGCGGCGACGCAGGAAGTCTTCATCGAACATGTCGGGCAGCCGACGCTGGCGTGTATTCGTCCCGCCGTGCAGGCCCTGCAGGATCTCGGAATGCATCGCAAGGTGCAACTGATCGTTTCGGGCGGCATTCGCAACGGCGCGGACGTCGCCAAGGCCCTCGCTCTGGGTGCCGACGCCGTTGCCATCGGCACGGCGGCACTGGTGGCGCTGGGCGACAACG
>JBLMYE010000131.1:0-5733 GCA_050258115.1 Deltaproteobacteria bacterium
CTGCTCGACGTTGAAGACGCCTTTGCCCTTCCATTCGCCCTTGAACATCATCATCGCGCCGACGACCGGCGGCACGCCCGTCGTGTAGGACACGGCCTGAGCGCCCGTCTCCTTGTACGCCTGCTCGTGATGGCAGACGTTGTAGATCATGATGATCTTCGTCTTGCCGTTCTTCGTGCCGCGGAAGATGCAGCCGATCGACGTCTTGCCGGTGTAGCCCTTGCCGAGCGACGAGGGTGGCGGCAGGAGCTCCTTCAGGAACTCCATCGGGATCACCGGCGTGCCCTTGTACATGACGGGGTCGATGCGCGTCATGCCGACCGACTGGAGCACGTCGAGGTGCTTGATGTAGTTGTCGGAGAACGTCATCCAGAAGCGGATCTGCTTCAGGCCCTTGATGTTCTTGACGAGGCTTTCCTCCTCCTCGTGATAGATGAGGTAGGATTTGCGCGGGCCGACTTCCGGATAGTCGATCATCGTGGAAATGGACAGCGGATCGATCTCGATCCACTTGCCGTCCTTCCAGTATTTGCCGCGCTGCGTGACTTCGCGCAGATTGATCTCGGGATTGAAGTTGGTGGCGAACGACTTGCCGTGGCTGCCGTCGTTGCAGTCGATGATGTCGATCGTCTCGATCTCGTCGAAGAGGAATTCCTGCGCGTAGGCGCAGTAGATGTTGGACTGGCCCGGATCGAAGCCGCAGCCCAGCACCGCCATGATGCCGGCGTCCTTGTATTTCTTGTGATAGGGCCACTGCCACTTGTAGGTGAACTTGGCCTCGTCGCGCGGTTCGTAGTTGGCCGTATCCATGTAGTGCACGCCGGCTTCCAGGCAGGCATCCATGATCGGCAGATCCTGGTAGGGCAGCGCCATATTGATCACGAGGTCCGGCTTGACCTTCTTCAGGAGCTTCACCGTCTCTTTGACGTTGTCGGCATCGACCTGGGAAATCTCGATCGGCGTCTTGCAGCGCTTGGCCACCGCCTCGCAGCTCGCCAGCCGGCGCGAGGCCAGATGCACCTTCTTGAACACATCGCGATTCATCGCGCATTTCTGCGCCGTGACCGAGCCCGCAGCACCGGCGCCAATGATGAGAACGCTGTCCAAGTTCGAAATCCTCCCGCTCAGAGACGCGGCACCCAGATCGCCGCACACGCTCCGGCGGCATCTGCACCGGAGCGTGCGCAATTAGGGCAGTTAAATGTCAAATACAATACGCTTGCGAGCCGTACGGCGGCGGGAGGAGGCCGCTTGCGGCAGCGCCGGGCGATCGGAGCATCGGGGCGGCTCAGTCTTCCGCCGTGCCGCGGATGCCGATGCAGGTGTAGAGGACCCAGAGGCCAGCCAGCGCTGCGCTCGTGAGGCCCCAGCCGACGAGGCCTTCAACGCCGCCGATCCAGGTGGCGAGAAGCAGCACACCTACATACGTCAGCATCAGGGCCAGCGCCTTGTCCTGATCGCGCAGCTCCTGGCGTTCGGCGGCGCGCTCTTCTGCCGTCGCGAAGGCGATCGGGCGGGCGGTCGTCATTTCGAAGGTCTTGGGATCGTGAAGCATGGCAGCGGTCTTTCCCACGGACAGGCCCGGAGCACCCAGACGTGTCGCTCATCTGATGATCATGGTTCGGGTCGGCTGACCCGACGCGAGACTAACTGGGCGCAAATTTGTTGCAGCGCAACATGCGACACGTGCGGCGCGTCATCACGCCGGGGCTGCCCGTAGTTCTTGTCAATCCGCCGGATATCCTCTAGACCCGCCGCTTTCTTGCGGGGACCCTTACGTTTCAGATGGCCAAAACAGCCCCTCTCGTCGGCATTATCATGGGCAGCCAATCCGACTGGCCGACCCTCAAGGCTGCGGCAAATCTGCTGGCCGACCTGGGGGTGCCTTATGAGGCCAAGATCGTCTCCGCCCACCGAACACCCGACCGGCTGTGCAGCTATGCCAAGTCGGCCAGGGACCGTGGCCTGAAGGTGATCATCGCCGGAGCGGGCGGCGCCGCGCACCTGCCGGGCATGACCGCTTCGATGACGCCGCTGCCTGTGCTCGGCGTGCCGATCCTGACCAAGACGCTGAGCGGCCTCGACAGCCTTTACTCCATCGTCCAGATGCCGGCGGGTGTGCCGGTGGGGACGCTGGCCATCGGCGAGGCGGGCGCGACGAATGCGGGACTTCTCGCGGCGCAGATCCTGGCGCTCAACGACGACGCGCTGGCGCGCCGGCTCGACACCTACCGTGCCCGGCAGACCTCGTCCGTCTCCGAGACCCCCAGAGATGGGTGAGCCCCGACCATGACGGCGCTGGCTCCAGGTTCAACGATCGGTATCATGGGTTCGGGGCAGCTCGGGCGCATGCTGGTGCTCGCCGCCGCGCGGCTCGGTTTCAAGTGCCATGTTTATTCGGACGTGGCGGGGCCGGCGTTCGACGTCTGCGAGCGGCACACGCTGGCGCCCTACGACGACCGCGCGGCGCTGACCGCATTCGCAGGCGCGGTGTCGGTTGCGACCTATGAATTCGAGAACATTCCCGCCGCGACGGTGGAATTTCTGGATCGGCTGGTTCCGGTCCGTCCCGGCGCAAAAGCGCTCGCCTGCGCACAGGACCGCATCAACGAAAAAACACTCGCCCGCGGACTGGGGGCCGAAACGGCGCCGTTTGCGCAGGTCGACAGCAGGCCGGACCTCGAGCGGGCCCTTTCGGTGATCGGCACGCCGGCGGTCTTGAAGACGCGGCGCATGGGCTACGACGGCAAGGGTCAGGCGAAGATCCTCGCGCCGGGCGACGCGGATGCGGCCTGGGCCGCCATGCACGGCCAGCCCTCCATCCTGGAAGGCTTCGTGGCATTCGACCGCGAAGTGTCCGTGGTGGCGGCGCGCGGGATGGATGGTGCCTTCCGCGCCTTCGAGGTGACCGAGAACGAGCACCGCAACCACATTCTGCACCGCTCCGTCGCACCGGCCCGCATTGATCCGGAAGCGGCCACGGAAGCGCTGGAAACCGCGCGCCGCATCGCCGCTGCGCTCGACTACGTCGGGGTCTTCGCGATCGAGTACTTCGTCGTCACCATCGACGGACGGGAACATGTGTTCGTCAACGAGATCGCCCCCCGGGTTCACAATTCCGGCCATTGGACGATCGACGGCGCCGAGACGTCGCAGTTCGAGCAGCACATCCGGGCCGTCGCGGGCTGGCCGCTCGGGTCCACGAAACTGAAGGCCGCGGGCGCGGAAATGATCAATCTCATCGGGGACGACATTCTCGCCTGGGACCGGATCGCCGCGGAGCCGGGCGCATTTCTGCACCACTACGGCAAGACCGAGGTTCGGCCGGGGCGGAAAATGGGGCATGTGAACCGGCTTCTGACGAAAGCGCGCTGAGACGGGTTGCAGCGGCGCCCTCTTCGGCTTGCGTTGCGGAATAGGCCGCGTCTGGATGGACAAGGCCGGATTCCTTTGTTAAAAGCCCGTCCACGAAACACACCCGGGGCTGCAGGGCGCGAGTCGCTCGCGGCATCGGTTATCGTTTTTCTCAGTTCGATCAACCAGATACCAGCAGAGGTTCAGTCTCTTGCAAGTTCTCGTTCGCGACAACAACGTCGATCAGGCCCTCAAGGCGCTCAAGAAGAAGATGCAGCGCGAGGGTATTTTCCGCGAGATGAAGCTGCGGAACTATTTCGAAAAACCCTCCGAGAAGAAGGCGCGTGAGAAGGCCGAAGCCGTGCGCCGCGCCCGGAAACTGGCCCGCAAGAAGCTGCAGCGCGAGGGCCTGCTCCCCTCCAAGCCGGCCGCTCCGCGCGGCGGCGCCCCGGGCAAGGGCCCCGGCCGTTCCGGCGGTGCCGGAAGTTCGTTCGGCGGCTGATCCCGTTTCAATCGATGCATTGACCAAGGCCGCGGGGGCGATCCTCGCGGCCTTTGTCTTTCATTCGGCTGCGGGACCAATTCGCATGGCGGGCTTGTTGGGAAACTGGCGCGCGAGCCATGCGTAGATGACGTCGTAGGATCCGAACATGTAATGGTCGGAGTGGCCCGCACCGGGGAACGTGGCAACCTGGACCGCCCCCTTCAGGGCGGCGGCGAGCTGTCGGCCCATTTCAACGGGAATGACATCGTCGGCTTCGCCGTGAACGATCAAGACCGGGGCGGTCACGCCGCCGGCGGCACTGAGGGATTCGTAGCGGTCGGTCATCAGCCAGCGGGCGGGGAGATGAGGATAGTGAAGCGCGGCCAGATCGACGATCGACGTATAGGGCGCATCGAGGATCAGACCGGCAACCTCTTTCTCGGCCGCTAGCTGAGTGGCCACTCCAGTGCCCAGGGATTCGCCATAGACGACGATCTCACTCGCCGGAACACCGCTTGCTCGAAGCGCGTCGTAAACTTCCTTCGCGTCCGAAATATTGGCGCGCTCGCTGGGCACGCCCGTACTTCCTCCGAAGCCACGGTACGTCATCATGACGATGCCGTAGCCATGGGCCATGTACTTGCGAATGCGCTCGGAGCGCGTTGCAATAGAACCGCCGTTGCCGTGGAAGTAAAGCAGTGTCGGCTGCCCCTCTTTTGCCGACCCCCACCATGTGAGAACGCGGGCCCCGTCCCCCATGACAAGTTCGCGCTCCTGAACATCCGGAAGATCGACTTCGTCGGGAGTCGTGCGACGGGTGTCGGGAAAATAGAGGAGTCTTTGCTGAACCGTCTGAGTGCCGAAATGAACGACGAGGGCAAGGCCGGCAATCAGTGCGATCCCTTTGAGTGCGACCATCAGCATGCCGTAGACTCGTCGATGGAAGGCACGCGGCCTAGGTTGGAAGAGTAGCGGTGGACCATGCCGGATCGTCCACAAGCCGGAGATGCCGCCATGCTGCAAAAGCCATGAAGACAAATGCGTAGATTTCGATCAACTCCTCCCAGAAGACCACCGAAATCCCATTAATGGTCCGCCCGTCCAGATACACGCTCGCAAGCATCAGAAATCCGGAAAGATAGAGCGGCCAGGCCTGCCATCGGAATGCAAGCTTCACCAGGTTCATGAACTGGGACCGATTTACATAGAGATAGACAAAAATGGGAAAGGTCATCGCCACGAGCAGAATCTCCTGGAGACCGCGCCTGGCAAGCCAGACCAGCCAGTCCCAATCGATTGCGAAGGCAATGCGCTTGACCTCGATTTCGCGCACGAAAGCGGCAGCCGCCAGAAGTGCAAGCGCGCCTCCGGCGACCTGTACTGGACCCGTTCCTCTCCGCCAGGACTGGAAGAACAGCACAGCCGCGATCCCCGTCAGGACCTGTTGGATCAATTCGATCGGGCCCCATTCCTCGGTGATCCGATCAGACGCGAAGAAGCCGCTGCGCCACTCGTGCGCAAGAAAGAGCCCTGGCGCGAGCATCAGAAACGTTTCTATCAGGGCGCGCGCTATCTTAGCGCCGGCGCCAGGGGAGTGGCTGATGTTCAAGCTGCAAATCCCGCCAGTTGGGAACACGGACGATTTAGGTGATCGCTGCGTTTAACGCCGATCAGGTCCAGACGCCAAGCCGGTATGTGTATGTCGAGGTCAAATCTGTCGAGAACGTGTGTATAGATCTGTCAGCGCACGCCTTCTGCAAGGACCGGAGGCGGAGGCGGCGTGAAGCCAGCCGGTTCGGCGATGTTTTCCTCTGAAGGATCGTCGAAGCACGCGAGCAGACGCTGCGCTCTCGCCGGTCCCGGCAGGTGGCCGAATGCCGATCCGCGGCTGATCG
>JBLMYE010000132.1:0-3884 GCA_050258115.1 Deltaproteobacteria bacterium
CTGCCGGGGATCGCCTGCAATTGCTCGACGCCGACGCACAGCGGCAACTCAAACCGTTGCTGGTGGCCTACGCCGAGGCCCGGCTGGCGATCTACAAAGCGCCGATCGAATTTTCGATAACTGACGAGGCCGCGGTTTATTCACCGCAAGCCGTACGCGACGCCGCTGCCGCAAAAGCGGTATTGTGGAAGGCTGCCGCAGCCCGTTGCCCATTCGGCATTTCAAACACCGGATGTGTCCTCATGCTGCCGTCCCTCTCAGCCATGTTCGAGGCAGCCAAACTCCGACGCGGTGCCAACGAGCGGCATCCGCCACAGGCCATATATATCATGCTGTTCGGACTGGCTCTTGGCGCATCGCTTCTCGCCGGCTTCTCGATGGCCTCGGCCAAGTCACAGAGCATGGTACACATGCTCGTCTTCGCCACGGCTCTGGCCGTCACGCTCTACATCGTCACGGATATCGAGTTTCCCCGCATGGGGCTTATCAGGGTCGATTATTTCGATCACTTCTTGGAAGAGGTCATTGCTGAACTCAGGACATCCGGCTGATTTTCGAATTCGACCGCAGGCGTAAGCTTAAAAATGGATTCAGCTGCCGGGCCCATAGAAATTCGCATCACTCGTATCGAACAGCTCTTCAACTCGTTCGATCCCTCGCCGTTCGACGAGCGCGACCTCGACGACGACGCGGAATCTCACATCGCAAGTTGGGCGCGTGAGTTGCCTGAGCACGCGCCGATCCGAATACTGATCCACATGCCCGAGGACGAAGCCGAACGCGCCCGGGAACGGGGGCTGGCGGGGGCCTTGACCCACTATTTCGAAGAGCGTGCCGAATGGATCGACCGCGACCGGCGCGAACTCTTTCGGCTAGGCCGGCGCTACCTACTCGTTGGATTGGCCATTCTGACGGTCTGTCTGGCGGTGAGCCAGATGCTCCCGCGACTGATCGGCCCAGGTCCGACGACGGACATCATTCAGGAAGGTCTTGTCATTCTTGGTTGGGTCGCAAACTGGAAGCCGATCGAGATTTTTCTATACGATTGGTGGCCTCTTAAACGTCGCGCCGACCTCTACCGGCGGATCGCCGCGGCCGACGTCCAGATCCGGACCGCTTGAGCTCAAGTCGCAGCATGGATCGGAACAGCCGCAGGGCTGAGGGATGACAGCGACATTCTTTTCGCTATGCTCCAGCGCGGCGTTTTGACTGAAACCGCCGAACACAGTCGGATAGACTGCACCGCAGTCGGTTGTCGCGCTCGGGGGAAGCATCATGACGGCGCACATCGCTCCCGTTTCATCCCTTCTCAGTCTCGGCGCGCTGCGCCGTTTTCTGGTCTACCTCACACTCTGGCATGTCCTGATTGGCTTCAGTTTGACCGATTTTGCCGTCGGAGTTTTGGCAGCTGCGTGCGCCACCTGGGTGAGCGTACTGCTACTGCCCGTGAGCGGAGAAAGCATTTCGCCGACCGCCCTTGCGCGGCTTGCCGTACGCCTTCCGTGGCAATCGCTGATTGCAGGGGCCGACGTCGCTCGCCGAGCGCTCGACCCGCGCCTGCCGCTACGGCCTGGCTTCATCACCTATGACACCACCCTCCCCGGCAGCCCCGCCCGCGCCGCGTTTTGCGCACTGACGAGCCTTCAACCAGGCACGCTTCCCGTGCGCGTCGGCGAATCCGGCGAACTGCTGATCCATTGCCTTGACACCAGCCAGCCGGTCGCGGCTCAACTGGCGGCGGAGGAAAGACAATTCGCACAAGTGATCAGGAGCGGGGCCAGATACCCGAAACCTCATGGTTGAGTTCTTGTTCGTGACTGCCGCCCTGCTCTTGCTTCTCACGGGGCTTGGCCTTGCCCGGATGCTCTGGGGACCTGCTCCCGCCGACCGGATGATGGCCGCACAACTACTGGGCACCGGTGGCGGTGCCATCGCACTGCTGATCGCGACCGCCAGCGGGTTGACCGCGATCGTTGACATCGCGCTTGTTCTGGCCCTGCTCGCGGCCTTCGCCGCCGTCGCGCTCAGTCTCGGCGAACCGGGTACGAAAAAGCAAGCCGGGAGGGCTGAACCATGAGCTTGCTGCTCGATATCTTCACGATCATTACGGTAAGCGCGGGCGTATTCTTCTTTCTCGCGGGGACCGTCGGGCTCCTGCGGTTTCCCGATACGCTGACCCGGCTCCACGCGCTGACCAAGGCCGACAATCTGGGATTCGGACTGATCGTTCTGGGCCTGCTGCCGCAAAGCCCCGATGTGACGAGCGGCCTGAAACTCGCGGTGGTCTGGCTACTTGTCCAGCTGGCCGGAGCCTCCGCCAGCCAATTGATCGCCCAGTTCGCTTCCAGAGACACGCCGCCGGCATGAACCTGTTACCCGATTTCGCCCTGGTCCTGCTTATCCTGATCGCTTCGGTATGGACCGTCGCGGCAAGCGACAGGCGCGACTCGGTCATTGGTTTTATCGTCGTCGGCCTTCTGCTGTCGCTGGCGTGGATACGTCTTTATGCTGTCGATGTGGCGCTCACCGAGGCGGCGATAGGCGGCGGCGCGACAGGGCTTTTGTTGCTGCGCGCCTGTGCCCGTCTGCTGCCGACGGACCATGACGAAGCCCTGCCCGCAGCTTCGCAGCGGATCTTGACGGCCCTGCTCTGCACGGTGATCGCGGCGGGTCTCTCAGCGATCATCCTCTTCCCCGTCCAGCCCGCACCGACCCTGGCGCCACAAGTGGCTGCACATATGGATGAAATCGGCCTGGGCAATCCCGTGACGGTCGTCCTTCTTGCCTACCGCGCGCTCGATACACTTCTGGAAAAAGTCGTCCTGGTGCTCGCACTCATCGGCGTTTGGGCTTTGACGCCCGATTCCTTCTGGGGAGGCGCGCCGGCGTCACTCAGAGCTGAGCAGCCCAGCAGCGCCTTGACATTTCTCGCGCAGATCCTGCCGCCGGTCGGCGTTGTCGTCGGCATCTATCTCATTTGGAATGGCGCCGACAATCCCGGCGGCACCTTCCAGGGCGGCACCGTTCTGGCGGCCATGTGGCTTCTGGTGATGATGGCCGACCTACGCGAACCGCCTGAAATTCGCCTGCGCACGTTGCGTCTCCTCATCGTCTTTGGGCCGGTCATATTCCTGGTCGCGGGCTTGTCGGGTTTCTGGATAGCAAATGGCTTTCTGTCCTATCCGCCCGACTTTGCCAAACCCATCATCGTCGTTGTCGAGGCTGCGCTCGCACTGTCCATAGCCGTCATTCTAGGCATGCTCGTTGCGGGTCCCGCTGCAAAGGCTCCGCGATGATCGCGACAGTCACCCTGTATGGTCTCTGTGCGGCGGGAATGGTCGCCATCGGGCTTTATGGCCTGGTGCTTCACCCCACTCCGCTGCGCAAGATCATCTCCTTCAACCTTCTGGGAAGCGGCACCTTCCTTTTGTTCGGAATCGCTGCACGGCGCGGAGCGGCCGCCGGATTTCTCGCCGATCCCGTTCCGCAGGCCATGGTCATTACCGGGATCGTCGTGGCCTTCGCGGCAACGGCCCTGGCGGTCGCCCTGCTTTTGCGACTGCTCAGTACCGGCGCAGCGACACTCGAGCCTTCACCGCCCCTGCAGCAGGATGACAGCCCGTCATGACACCCGCCGTCTACACGACGACAGACGGCGGCGCCCTTCTGGTCATGGCGATCATGTTGCCGGTCATCGGTATGCTCGCAATCCTGGCCCTAGGGCTGCGACATGCCGAGCGGATCGCCTACATCGTACTCCCGGCCGGACTGTTGATCGCGGTCGCCATCGCCGCCAGCGTTGCGCGTAGCGGAGCGGCGGTCACTTATGTCCTGGCCAACTGGCAACCGCCGCTCGGCATAGCGCTGCGCGCCGACGGCCTATC
>JBLMYE010000133.1:0-2906 GCA_050258115.1 Deltaproteobacteria bacterium
AAGCCGTGAAGATGGTCAAGAAGCGGGCCAAGGCCAAGTTCGACGAGACGATCGAGGTGGCGATGAACCTCGGGGTCGATCCCCGCCACGCCGACCAGATGGTGCGCGGCGTGTGCAACCTGCCGAACGGCTCGGGCCGCACGCAGCGCGTGGCCGTGTTCGCCAAGGGCGGCTCAGTCGAGTTCCGCGTCGAGAAGGCGGGCATTGTGCATGCTGGCGTCGGCAAGGCGAGCTTCACGGAGAAGGCGCTGGTCGAGAACATCAAGGCGTTCGTCGACGCCGTGGTCAAGGCCAAGCCGACCGGCTCCAAGGGCACCTATCTGAAGAAGGTCTCCCTGTCCTCTACGATGGGGCCGGGCGTGAAGATTGAGACCTCTTCCGTGTCATCAGGGCCGGCCGCTTCCTGAGCGGCAGGCCTCTACGGCATCCGGGGCAACCCGGGTGGCCCGGAGTGGACGTGCCTTCGCGGCAGGTTCGCTCCGGTTCGACTGTCCGAGACTGTGGGTGCCGGGCGACCGGCTTGAACCGCTGAAGACGCGGGCCCGCATGAGACAGAAGCGACCCGGATGAAGAACGCGCGCGAGCGCATTCCATTCCGGTTTGAGACTTCTGGGTCAGCACCGTGTCGTCCTTCTGCTTTGGAAGGCCGCGCGGCAGGACAGACAAAGCGCTGCGCGACGTGACGGGAAACCTGACCAAGCGCAGCTGGTGCAACCCGCGGGAACACCGATCATCGGTCTCCCGCAACGAGGAGTGAGCAGTGGATAGAGCCGCGAAACGTGAGCTCATCGACCGTCTCCATACCGTGTTTGACGACGCGGGCGTGGTGGTGGTTGCCCACAACACCGGCATGGTGGCTGCCCAATCCGCGGAATTCCGTCGCGTCGTCAAGGACGCCGGCGGCTCCGTGAAGGTGGCCAAGAACAAGCTGGTGCAGCTCGCGATCAAGGACACCGCGACCGCCGACATTTCGGATCTGCTGAAGGGCCCGACGATTCTGGCCTATTCGAAGGACCCGATTGCCGCGGCGAAAGCGGCCGTCGCATACGCCAAGGGGACCGACAAGCTCGTTATCCTCGGCGGCGCGATGGGCAAGACGCGCCTTGACGCGAACGGCGTGAAAGCGCTTGCGGAGCTGCCCTCCCTCGATGAACTGCGCGCCAAGCTGATTGGCCTCCTCAACGCGCCGGCGACGAAGATCGCCCGCACGGTCAAGGAGCCGGGAGCAAAGCTCGCACGCGTCATCCAGGCGAAGGCATCTCAGGGCGACGCCGCCTGACAGGCGGTCGAATGAGCAATCCACGCGGGGTCTTCGACACGAAGTCCCGCTCAAAAGTTCAAACCGGAAGGAAAGTATCGAATGTCCAAGCTTGAAAAGATCGTCGACGATCTCTCGTCGCTGACCGTCCTCGAAGCCGCTGAGCTCGCCAAGCTCCTCGAAGAAAAGTGGGGCGTCTCGGCCGCGGCTGCCGTTGCCGTGGCTGCCGCTCCCGCCGGCGGTGGCGCTGCTGCCGCTCCCGCCGAAGAGCAGACCGAATTCACGGTCTTCCTCGTCTCGGGTGGCGACAAGAAGATTAACGTCATCAAGGAAGTCCGCGCCATCACGGGCCTTGGCCTCAAGGAAGCCAAGGACCTGGTCGAGGCCGGCAACAAGGCGGTCAAGGAAGGCGTGTCCAAGGACGAAGCTGCCAAGCTCAAGAAGCAGCTCGAAGACCAGGGCGCCAAGGTCGAGCTGAAGTAATCAAGAACGTGCCCGGCGGCTCCGCGCACGCGGAGCTGCCGGGCGCAACCAGAAAACGCCTCCCCGGAGGTCCCTGGGGCTTGAAAAAGAGCCTGGACGGGACCTCCGGTGAGCCGTTTCAAGAGGCGGTTTTCGGCACGAGGGGCGGCGGCTCCGGTGCACATGAAGCAACGAAGCGCGGGATCGCGACCCGCGCGACATGACAGCGAGGAGCGGACATGGCTGAAACGTTCAACGGCCGCAAGCGCATCCGGAAGAAGTTCGGCTCGATCCGCGAAGTCGCGGAAATGCCGAACCTCATCGAGGTTCAGAAGAGTTCATACGACGACTTCCTGATGGTCAAGGAGCCTCCGGGCGGGCGCGTGGACGATCACGGTCTGCAGGCTGTTTTCAAATCGGTGTTCCCGATTTCCGACTTCTCGGGCAAGTCGACGCTGGAATTCGTGCGCTATGATTTCGACCCGCCGAAATACGACGTCGACGAGTGCATGCAGCGCGACATGACCTTCTCGGCTCCGCTGAAGGTCAAGCTGCGGCTGATCGTGTTCGATGTGAACGAAGAAACCGGCTCCAAGTCGATCAAGGACGTGAAGGAGCAGGACGTCTACATGGGCGAAATGCCCCTCATGACGTCTAACGGTACGTTTGTCATCAACGGCACCGAGCGCGTCATCGTCTCGCAGATGCACCGTTCGCCGGGCGTCTTTTTCGATCATGACCGGGGCCGCACGCACGCCTCGGGCAAACTGCTGTTCGCCGCCCGGATCATTCCCTATCGCGGTTCGTGGCTCGACTTCGAGTTCGACGCCAAGGACATCGTCTACGTTCGCATCGATCGCCGCCGCAAGCTGCCGGTGACCACACTGCTGTATGCGCTGGGTCTCGACGACGAAGAGATCCTGTCGACCTTCTACCGCCAGATTCCGGTCAAGGAATCCAAGCGCGGCTGGAAGATCCCGTTCGACGCCACGAAGATGCGCGGCATGACACCGCTCGGCGATCTTATCGATGCCAAGACCGGCGACGTCGTCGGTAAGGCCGGAGAGAAGATCACGGCGCGCAAGGCCCGCGAACTGGCTGAAGGCGGCCTCAAGGAGGTTCTGGTTTCGCCGGAAGACCTGTCTGGCCGCTACATCGGCGAAGACGTCGTCGATCTCCAGACGGG